>NZ_JBPPWJ010000001.1:0-230323 GCF_053547255.1 Rothia sp. 11273D007AR
GGGTTGTATGGGCGGGTGTTTGCGGTGGTGCGGGGGTTGGTGTTTTTGGCTGCGGGTGGGACTTTTGAATAAGCCTCGAGGGTTGCTTAAAAGTTCTCATTGCAAACTAAGTAAAGCATCGCGCAGCAGTAAAGATCAGATAAAACGCTAGGGATACTCTCAAGATTGCGCCGGAGGATGTTGTTGCCCAACAAACCTGCAACAGACCTGAAGTGCCAGCAATTCGCAATACTCCTTCGCAGCTCTATAAGTCCACAGCGCCTGGGTAAAATCAGGCGGCTGACTCCTAATGGTGACCGCGACTCGGCCCTTGGGGTTAGGTGTGACGCTTATGCTTTTAAATCTCATGGGCTTGGGGGAGTATCTAAATGCGACGACTTTAGCGAATAAGAGCTGCATAAGCCTGGGGGTGGCTACCCTGATGAAGCGTCAGGCATAGTTTAGGCCTAGTGCCGAGGAGTAGGCAGAATGGCTGGGTGCTTAGTCGGTTGCGGTCGGTGATGGAGTGAGTCATTGCTCAGATCAAGACGTGGCGTGTTCTGCATGCTGGTTTTAGGTGGTCTCTTAGTATGAGTGGATTATTACTTGCTGAGGAGGGCTGGGAGTGAATTTATAGGTCATGATGTTTACGGTTAAAAAGTTTTTATTTTCTAATTAGGGAAAAATTTTATTAAAATAGAATATATCTATCCCTTGTGAGAAATCATTAATTTAAAATTTATTATTTCTGGTCGTTGTTTCCTGAAGGGAAGCCCTACTATCTCGTGATTCAACTGCTGTAAGGCTGCTGGTGGGCAACGATGTATGGGAGGATTTAAGCTGTATGAATTAATGTTCTTCATCTATATCAAGAGGATCTACCCGTGTGCATCAACTGCCATTCGATGGCTGCTAATGAGCTATCAGAGCTTGCCCAGCGTTTTGCCTCCTGCCTACCCAGTGAGGCTGAGCAGACCGCCACTATCTTTGAGGCCCCCGAACCGATTCTTGAGGGCGAAGTACCTCCGGCCTATCGGGCTGACCGCTACAACACCGCGGGTGAGCCTAGCGGGGAGGGCACCCGCCGCCGCGGGGAGAAGGGGGAGGACGGGCGCCGCCGCAACCTGGTCTTCCCGCCAGCCCCGGCACCCCTGCCCTATGCCATTGTCGATAACCACACCCATATGGACCTGCTGGACGGTGAGGTGGCCGTAACCGCCCGCGACGCTCTCGATACCGGCGAGGCCTTGGGTATCGGTGCAATTGTGCAGGTAGGCTGTGATGTGTCCAGCTCACTGTATGCCGTCCGCGCTGCCCATGCCGATCGGCGGGTGCTAGCCGCTGTAGCTCTGCACCCTAATGAGGCTCCCAAGCTGGCTGAGGCTGGCCAGCTGGAGGCGGCCCTGGCCGCTATCGACACCCTGGCAGCTGACCCGCGCGTCCGTGCCCTGGGAGAGACCGGTCTGGACTACTTCCGTACAGGTGAAGAGGGCAAGGGGGCTCAGGAGGAATCCTTCCGCGCCCACATCCGCATGGCCAAGAAACACGGTAAGGCCGTGCAGGTCCACGACCGGGACGCCCACGAGGACGTCGTGCGCATCCTGCTGAGCGAAGGCGCACCCGAGACCGTCATCTTCCACTGCTACTCCGGTGGGCCTGACTTGGCCGAAATCTGCAACGACCAGGGCTGGTACATGAGCTTTGCGGGCACCGTAACCTTCAAGAACTCGCACGGTATTCAAGAGTCGCTGAGGCTAGCCCGCCGGGACCTAATCCTGGCGGAGACCGACGCCCCCTTCTTGACCCCCCACCCCTTCCGGGGCCGCCCCAATGCCAGCTACATGACCAACTACACCGTGCGTTTCATGGCTGAACACCTGGGGGCTGACCTGGAAGAGCTCTGCCGGGATATTCGCGCTAACTCTCTGGCAGCCTACGGGAGCTGGGGAATTGAGGGCTTCTAGCCGCTAGCGCGATATAGGCGACCGCCCAGACCACCGGCAGGGCGTGTAGGAGAGCTAGGTGCTCGGGCCATTCGTTACCGCCCCAGGTGTGCCCGCCAAACCAGACCGCAAAGGGCATAGCAAAAATCAGTGTGCCGGCGGCCGCCAGGTAGAGGTAGCCGCTGTGTGCAGTGCGCCAGCCGTAGAGACCTGCGAAGGTGAGGAAGGTCACGAACCAGACCCAGTGGTGGGTCCAGGAGATGGGGGAGAGCAAGAGCCCCAGTGCAGCAACACAGGAGGCTGCCCCCAGGTAGGCGCCGGGGGCGTCCTGCCACGCGAACCTGCGCACGGCCAGGTAAGTCAGCGCTACCGACCCCAGGGTGGTGATGACAAAAAGGATGCCGGTGAGCCAGCTGGGGAAGAGCATGGCCCAGGTGCCCAGTAGGTTATAGTTCAGCGCCCCGGTAATGGAGCCCACGCGGGAGGATTCAAAGATTTTCTCGGTGAAGTACTCGCGGGCTACCTCAAAATCGACGGCAAAACTTAGCGCGATAGAGGCCAGACCGGTGCCCACGAAACGGGTCAGAGACTTCCAATCGCGGGTGGCGAGAAAGAGCAGGCCGAAGATAGCCGGGGTGAGTTTGATGCAGGCGGTCAGGGCAATGAGCACCCCGTGCCAGCGGGTGTTCTTGAGGTAGATGACGTCGGTGAGAATCAGCAGCACCAAAAAGAGGTTAATCTGCCCCAGCTCCATGTTGAAGCTGATAGGGAAGAACTTGAGCAGCAGGGGAGTGAGCCAGAGCCCGGCTGTCAGGGCAGGGCGCTTGCCTACCCCCATACCCCGGCAGGAGAGATAGACCAGGGTTACCAGCGCAGCAATATTGAGTAACAGAAATATTGGCCCAGCCGTATCTGCACTGGTGAGCAACACAAAAGGTGTGAAAACCAGGGCTGCAAAAGGCGGGTAGGTAAAGCCGTAGATTTCCTCGGGCGGCAGGGCCCAGTTGTAGAGCTGGCCGGTCTCTAGCCAGTGGGCCACCCCGCCGTAGTAGACTTGCAGGTCAAAGAATTCCCGGGCCACCATTTTTTCGTCCCAGAGGAAGGGGTAGGCGCTGATGACGGTGAGCGCTAGGGCGGTGACCAGGGCCGGTGTGCTGGTGAGCGCCCTGGTGAGGGCGGCAATGGGCGGACGCTGGTGCGCGGCAGGTGCGGTAGGCATAGGTTCCCCGGGGTTGGATGGCTGGGTACGAGCAGTAATTCTACCGGTGGCGCTCTGACTACGGGGAGACCTTCTGTGCTGAGGCAGACCCGGTAGACTAGGGAGCGTGACTGAACAGCAATCTCCTGCGCCCGATGCTTTGTTGGGCCCCCAAGAAATCCGTGACCTAGCTGCCACCCTGGGTATCCGCCCCACTAAGACTCTGGGGCAGAACTTTGTGATTGACCCTAATACCATTCGCCGTATTATCGCTGCTGCCGATATCAGCCCCGATGAGACGGTGGTTGAGGTTGGCCCGGGCCTGGGTTCACTGACCCTGGGTATCTTGGACGCTGCCCGCGAGATGGTTGCTGTTGAGATCGATCCACCTCTTGCTGAACAGCTTCCGGCGACGATTGCTAAGTTCCGCCCCGGCTCGGAAGACCGTATCGACGTGGTGCTCTCTGATGCCATGAAGGTCACTGAGCTGCCGCGTACCCCGTCCGCCCTGGTAGCTAACCTGCCCTATAACGTGGCGGTGCCGGTACTCCTGCATATGTTTGCTACCTTCCCCTCGATTGAGCATGCCCTGGTTATGGTGCAGGACGAGGTCGCCGACCGCCTCTCGGCCAAGCCCGGGTCTAAGATCTACGGGGTGCCTTCGGTCAAGGCTAACTGGTTCGCTGAGGTGTCTAAGGCCGGGGTGATCGGTACTAACGTTTTCTGGCCTGCTCCCAAGATTAAGTCGGGTCTGGTGGCTTTTAAGCGTCGCCCTGAGCTACTGTCTGACCTGCCTCGTGAAGAGGTTTTTGCTATTGTCGATGCTGCCTTTGCCCAGCGTCGCAAGACCCTGCGGGCTGCCCTGGCCGGTTGGGCCGGTTCAGCTGCCCGCGCCGGTGAGATTCTTGAGACCGCCGGCATTGACCCGCAGTTGCGTGGGGAGAAGCTTGATATCTTCGATTTAATCAAGATTGCCGAAGCCGCCCGGCAGGTACCTGCCGGTGCGGAGCAGGGCGGGAAGGGGGCGTCCTCATGACTCTAAGCGTTTCTGCTACTGCCCCGGGCAAGGTCAACCTCTACTTTGCGGTGGGGCCCCTGCGCGAGGACGGATACCACGAGGTCGCCTCGCTCTATGCCGCAACCGACGTGTTAGAGCGCGTCACGATTTCTTCGGCCCATGAGCCCGGTATCTCCCAGTCTATGAGTGTTGCCGAAGGATCTCCTGTTGCGGAGCAGGTTGCTGCCGGGGCTTTTGACCCGGCTGTCGTTCCGCTTGATGAATCTAACCTGGCCTATCGCGGGGCAGCAGCGGTGGTAGCTGCCCAGGGCTTGGATATTCAGGACGTCGCCGTTCAGCTTCACATCGATAAGGCTGTTCCGGTTGCCGGTGGGATGGGCGGAGGGTCTGCCGATGCTGCCGCCGCCATGAAGGCCATGAACGACTACCTGGTGCAGGCAGGCCTGGCCGCTAAGTCTCTTGCGCTTGAGCGCCTGCTGGAGTTGGCTGCTCCGCTGGGTGCCGACGTGCCCTTTGCCCTCTTAGGTGGCCTGGCTGTGGGCACCGGGGTGGGGGACAAACTCACGCCGATTGAGGTACCTGAAGGCGTTGAGCCACTGAAGTTTGGGTTTGTTCCTTCAGCGGCTGGGCTGTCGACCCCCGCCGTGTTTAAGGAGCTGGACGCCGGCCGCGCGGCTGGGCGCTACCCTGCTCCGGATGCCACCCTGCAAGTTCCGCAGGAGCTGCTAGACCTGTTGACCTCTGCTGAGCCGCTGCAGAGGCGCCTGCCGGCTATTGCCGGGCTGCTGCGCAACGATCTGGCTGCGCCTGCCGTTACACTGTTGCCTGAACTGGCAGAAACGCTGGAAAAGACCAATGCTCAGCCCGGTGCAGCGGTAAGCTTCGTATCTGGTTCGGGGCCGACTTCAGTAATTATCAAATAAATGAAAGGGATATTCTTATGAAGAAGAAAAAAATTATTATTGCTGTCTCAGACTTGTTTCTTCCTAATGGACTCGTTACCTCAACTCGAAACTTATACGATGCCCTTACGGAAAAGGGTTATGATGTGGAATATTTTTTAATGTACTCTGCTAGTGAAGAGTTTAAAGAAAAATATAAGATATTTCAAATTAATCCATGGATAAAACTGACTGATGATATGAAAGGGTTTAATACGTCAAAGAGATACTTGAAACCACTTCGAAGAGTAATTTCCAAATTTGGATCCCCATTTCTTTCACTGAGATTGAGGAGGAAATTTCATAAACTTCGTGATAATGATGTAGTGATTATCGGTGCATCTCTTGAAAGCTTCAATTACTTAGCGAAAAAAGTAAATTTAAAGCGTTTCAAAAAAATTGTACAGATGCATATGTCAAGATCTGGCCTTACCAGTCAGGATATCATCAATCTGAAACTTGCCCTAAAAAATTGTGACAATGCTACGGTTCTTTCTGAAACTGACCAAGAGCTATTTTCGCAGGAGTTTCCCAAGAAATTTTTCCATGTGCCAAATATAATTGATATTCCGGAGCAGTATAGGAAAGAATCCTTTGTGGATACTCGGAAGATTATCTATGCAGGAAGGTTTTCTGAGACAAAACAGGTCGATCATCTAATCCAGGCTTTTCTAGACTCTGAGCATGATGGCTGGCAGCTTGAACTCTATGGGGAGGGTGAGACCAAGCAGGATTTAATTAAGAAATACGAAGAATATAATGAGGTTTCTTTCTATCCTGCTGTGCAAAATATTGATAATATATTTTCAAGTGCATCTCTCAACGCTATTTCATCAAAAATTGAAGGCTTGCCAATGACAATAGTTGAAGCAGGTCAAATGGGCGTTCCTACAATTGCATATGATGTTTCTCCAGGAGTACATGAGAGTCTTCATGAAACAGGACTACTGGTTCCTCCTGGAGATATAAAAGAGTACAGTGAACTACTCACTCTCTATATGAAAAATCCAATGATGCGAAAAAGTTTGAGCCAGAAATCTTATAGTTATTCAGAAAAATATCGATCCAAGTATGTGGTAGAAACCTGGGAGAAAATTTTTGATCTCTTGTAATATAAAGTGCGAGCTGTTTATCTGACAGCTCGCACTTTTTATTCCCTTTCTAGGATTCTTTGGCCTCAGGTATAGAATCCCATATCAATTGAGGAGAATTATTTTTTTGCAAAAGGCGATATTTAATATTTCCTGATAGTGCGCCTAGTCTTCCCCCATAGTTAGCAAAGTCCTCAAAATTCCTATTTCTAATGTAGAGATATGGAATTGCTAAAGCTCTAATAACCGCTATTTTAAAAGAAACAGAGTTAATCAATTTACCGCGACTTTTACATCTTTTCCAAAGAAGGACATTCTCTCTAGCGTATCGGTAGACCTGTAGAAAAGTATTACCTTCATTTTCTCTGGCCCTATAGTACAAACAGGCTTTGTCGCAGAAGTAGAGATTGCGCCCTGAGTCTGTGATTCGCCACGATAAATCGATATCTTCTGATCCACCACGAAAACTTTCGTCGAAACCACCTACTTCAATAAAGGATGATCTTCTATAGGCTGCGGAACCTCCCTGTGCAAATGGAAATTCATTAAGGCCTAGCAGCATTTCCCGAGTTTTACGTGATTCGGGTGCTGTTTCAGGGGATTCACCCAAATGAGGGTAAAAGGGTAAAAGTGGAGTCGTAACTATACAGTCTTCATCCAGTACATATTGTGAAAGACTTGAAACCCAGTTAGGTGAAACCACATCATCAGCATCGCAAGCTAAAATATAGTTGGTTGATGCTTTAAAAACTGCAAGGTTTCGTGCGAATGACTGCCCTTTTTTGTGTGAGGCATCAATAAGAGATATGTTCAGCTTTTTCTGAAAATCATCTATAACCTTTTTAATGTGATCAGTTGATCCGTTATCTGCAACAATTACTTCAAATGGTGGAGCATTTAACTGCGCGGCTAGAGCCTCGAGCTGATAAGGTAAGAAATCTGCAGCGTTATATACGGGAATGATAACTGAGACGAGAGGTTGTGAGTGCATCTTAGTGATTCCTTTAGTGTGGTAAATCTTTAATACGTTTAGCTGGTACTCCTGCATATAGACCATGAGCTTCGGTATCTTTAGCAACGACAGCACCTGCCGCGATAATGCACCCTTCGGCTACAGTGACTCCAGGAAGAATCATGGCTCCAGCTCCAATCCAGCAACCATCTTTAATTGTAACTGGCTTTCTATCTGGCTCTCCACCTCTGCAACTTGCGTTGCCAATTTTATGAGTGCTGGTGATGATGCTGGAGCGAGGGCCAAATTGTACATGCGATCCGATTTCCACACGAGCGCTTGCATCAATGAAAACTTGCCTATTTAGATAGCTGTCTTTGGATATTTTTAGGTCATACCCAATAAACAGGCAGCCATCCCGTATATAAGCTTCTTCAATTTCTTTCCAGCCTAGTTTATTTAAAAGTTTCCATCGGTAAATAAGATTTATTGAAGATGAGAAAGCAAATCTTCTAACAAGGTCGTTTGCTGCGATTTTAATTCCAAGTCCCATGAAGGCTCCTACACTATTTCACTTAATTCAATCCAGTGCATTTCTAGTTCATCGATCTCATCCTGAATGCCTTGCTGCTCGGCAGAGAGAGCAGCCAGCCCCTCATAGTCTGAGTAGTCGTGGCTAGCCATCTTCTCATCCAGCTTGGCCTTCTGGTCTGCTAGTTTAGCGAGTTTGCGGTCAATCTGGTTGATTTCCTTCTGTGCTGCCCGGATTTCAGCTCCGCTAGCCTTAGCCGCCGAGCTGCTGCCGGCGTCCTGCTTACCGAGCGGCGAAGAATCGACCGCCTTGGTCGACGGTGCGGCAGAGGTAGAAGCTGAAAGCTGCAGGTATTCATCAACGCCACCCGGCAGATGCCTAAAGACACCATTAACGAGCGCATACTGCTGGTCAGTCACACGTTCCATCAGGTAGCGGTCATGCGAAACTACCAGCAGGGTACCGGGCCAGGTATCGAGAAGATCCTCCATCGCAGCCAGCATGTCGGTATCAAGGTCGTTGGAGGGCTCGTCCAAGATGAGAACATTGGGCTCATCCAAGAGAATGAGCAGGAGCTGAAGCCGGCGTTTCTGCCCGCCTGAGAGGTCTTTCACTGGGGTAGATAACTGTGCCGATGTAAAACCTAGGCGTTCCAGAAGCTGCCCCGGAGTCATCTCCTTACCGCCAGCTACATAGGAGGTGCGCTTGCGCCCAATGACATCTGATACCCGGTCATTCTCAACTTCCCGCAGCTCATCGAGCTGCTGGGTGAGCGTAGCGACCTTCACGGTCTTGCCGTGCTTAACCCGCCCGCGGGTGGGCTGTACCGAGCCCGTCACAAGGCCTAGCAGAGTTGATTTTCCAGCACCGTTCACACCCATAATGCCGGTGCGCTCACCAGGAGCGATGCGCCAGGTAACCTTTTTGAGCACGTCCTTCGTAGCCCCGGGTGCATTGGCATCGGGGTAGCTAACATCGACATCCTCGATATCCACTACGTCCTTACCCAGGCGGGATACAGCCATCTGCGATAGTTCCACCTTGTTACGCACCGGGGGCACATCGGCGATAAGAGCGTTAGCGGCGTCGATACGGAACTTGGGCTTGGAGGTACGCGCAGGGGCACCTCGGCGCAGCCAGGCAAGCTCCTTACGCATGAAGTTTTGGCGCTTTGCTTCGGTTGCAGCTGCCTGGCGATCGCGCTCAACACGCTGCAGAATGTAGGCAGCGTATCCGCCCTCGAAGGGCTCGACAATACCGTCGTGGACCTCCCAGGTATCTGTACAAATTTCGTCCAGGAACCAACGGTCGTGGGTGACGGTGAGCAGACCGCCCGCGTTCTTAGACCAGCGGGTTTTAAGGTGGTTAGCTAGCCAGGTGATAGCCTCCACATCGAGATGGTTGGTAGGTTCGTCAAGCATGAGGACGTCCCAGTCGCCTGCCAACAGAGCGGCAAGGGCAACACGGCGGCGCTGGCCACCCGAGAGAGAAGAGACGGACGCATTCCAGTCGAGGTCTGACACCAGCCCCGAAATGACGTCGCGAATCTTAGAATCCGAAGCCCACTCGTATTCGGGGGTATCACCAACGATAGCCTGACCCACGGTTAGGGAATCGTCGAGAACATCTGCCTGATCGAGGAAGCCAATCCGGGTTCCAGATCGTACCGTGACCTTACCTGAATCGGGGGTGAGCCGCCCACCGAGGAGGGAGAGAAGCGTGGACTTACCGTCACCGTTACGACCTACGATGCCGATACGGTCGCCCTCGTTGAGGCCAACCGTGATGCCCTCAAAGATGGTGCGTGTGGGAAATTCAATGTGTAGGTCTTCGCCGCCAAGTAGATGTGCCACCCCTCTAGGCTACTAGGTAAACGTTAGGCCTTCCAATTACAAACTGTGTTTTACTGTCTCGAGCGATTTTCTATGGTGTCAAACATTGCAAGTTCTGCACAGAGTAAAATAGAAGACATGACACAATTCAATGTAGGAGCTCTCCTTAAAAAAAGAAGAAGAGTAGAGGAAGAAGAGCTCAGGTACCTCCCGATGTCCAAGAAGGTTCTCTTTGTCTGCACAGGTAACATTGCCCGAAGCGCCACGGCACAGTACATTGCTGAGCAACTTTCAGGCTCCGATTCAGAGTGGACTTTTGATAGCGCGGGGACTGGGGCTGTCGTAGGCTCAGGGGTAGCTCCTTTTATTGACTCGGAGCTGGAATCGCGAGGTGTAAACTTTCACAGCCATCAGGCTAAACAGATTACTGCTCAGTTATTGGAAGAATCTGCACTAGTCTTAGTGATGGAGAAAGAACACCTTAACTGGATTGTGCGTGAGTGGCCCCAACACCGCTCAAAAATTCATCTCTTAAAACATATGGCGCGAGTTCAGGAACAGGCTGGGCGTCGCGTTGATCCAGTAGCCTTCATGTATGCCCTCGATGAGCCTCCAGCAAAAGAAGACAGAATCGCTGACCCCTACCGCAAGGGCCCAGAAGCCGCACGGGTTGCAGTGGAAGAAGTGGAGCTTGCTTTAACGAAAATTATTCCCTGGTTAGGGGCATAGGTAGCTGGCTAGAGAATTTTTACTGAGACTCACACTCCGCGCGTTTCATTCTGGGCATGAGACTTGGTAGTATCTAGATTCGTCCGTGCTACTTCACTGAAGTAGGTGGGACGGTAATCCGCCATGGTGTAATTGGCAACACAGCGGCCTTTGGAGCCGTTATTCAAGGTTCGAGTCCTTGTGGCGGAGCTCAACGCCCCATACATCTCGCAAACTACCGGGGTCTTACTCGCTCAAGGAGTACCAACTAGTGACTGCTACTGCTTCAGTTCCGTCCGCTGTTATTGTTCTAGCCGCCGGAGCTGGAACCCGTATGAAGTCGTCTACCCCCAAGGTCATGCACCCCATCGGCGGGCGCTCCATGGTGGAACACGCAGTAGCTGTGGCTCGTGAACTTAACCCCAAGAACCTGGCTGTTGTTGTGCGCCACCAGCGCGACAAAGTTGCAGCACACGTCACAGCGTTCGATTCCGATGTCACGATTGTAGACCAGGACGAAGTTCCCGGTACCGGTCGCGCCGTTGAGGTTGGACTGTTGGGCCTGGATGCAGAAGCCGGAGAAGTTGAAGGTACTGTTTTGGTGACCTACGGTGACGTTCCCCTGCTGAAGACCGAGACTCTGCGCAAACTCATTGCCTTCCATGAAGAAGGCAAGAACGCTGTTACTGTCCTGACAACCCACATTGACGAGCCCGGTTCTTACGGCCGTATTGTCCGTAACGAGGCCGGCGAAGTAACTGCCATTGTCGAAGCCAAGGACGCTACCCCTGAGCAGCTCGCTATCACCGAAATCAACTCCGGTATTTATGCATTTGACGCAAAGGTCCTGCGTGACTCGCTGACCCGCGTCACCACCGACAATGCCCAGGGCGAAAAGTACATCACCGACGTTCTCTCCATCGCCCGCGAGGACGGCTACCGCACCAGCGCACTCGATATTGAAGACCGCTGGGAAGTTGAAGGCGCAAATGACCGCGTGCAGCTGGCCCAGCTGGGCCGCAAGCTCAACGACCGTGTGGCCCATGCTCACATGGTTGCTGGTGTCACCATTGTTGACCCCGAATCTACCTGGATTGACGTTACCGTCACCATTGAGAACGACGTTACTATCCTGCCGGGCACCCATCTGCGCGGCGCCACCCACATCGCGACCGGCTCCGTCATCGGTCCCGATACTACTCTGACCAATGTCAAGGTAGGGGAGAGCGTCACTATCTCCCGCACCGAGGGCTCCGATTCAGAAATTGCGGACGGTGCTACCGTCGGCCCCTTCGCCTATCTGCGCCCCGGCACCAAGCTCGGCACCAAGGGCAAGATTGGCACCTTTGTTGAAACCAAGAATGCCGAAATCGGTGCCGGTTCAAAGCTGCCCCACCTCTCCTATGCAGGTGATGTAACCATTGGCGAGAATTCCAATATCGGCGCAGCATCAATCTTTGTGAACTACGACGGCGTGAACAAGCACCGTTCCACCGTAGGTAACAATGTCCGAATGGGGTCCGACAACATGTATGTCGCACCCGTACATATCGGAGATGGCGCGTATTCTGGAGCTGGAACCGTCATCCGCAAGGACGTCCCTGCAGGCGCCCTAGCAATTAACGAAGCCCCTCAGCGCAACATCGAACGCTGGGTCATTGAAAAGCGAGCCGGTACTGAAGCCGCAGAAGCAGCCCAGGCTGCACTGGATGCGGAATCAGCCAGCTCAGTTAAGGAAAGCGAATAGCAGTAATGACTGAGATTACGAATCCAGGCGAAAAGAAGATGGCGCTGGTCTCAGGCCGTGCCCACCCCGAACTCGCTGAACAGATTGCAGCGGAACTGGGGAATGAAGTTCTTCCTTCATCCGCCTACACCTTCGCCAACGGTGAGACCTACGTACGTTTCAACGAATCGGTGCGAGGGAAGGACGCATTCGTTATCCAGTCACACCCGGCACCGATTAACGATGCCATCATGGAACAGCTGATTATGGTTGACTCGCTCAAGCGTGCATCAGCTCGTTCCATCACCGTGGTGTCACCTTTCTACCCCTACGCCCGTCAGGACAAGAAGCACAAAGGCCGTGAGCCTATCTCCGCTCGTCTGATTGCTGATCTCTACAAGACTGCTGGCGCCCACCGCCTGATGAGCGTTGACCTGCACACCGCCCAGATTCAGGGCTTCTTCGATGGCCCGGTTGACCACCTGATGGCTATCCCCCTGCTGGCAGAATACGTTGCAAGCAAGGTCGATACCTCAAACGTCACCGTTGTATCGCCCGATACTGGCCGTGTTCGTGTTGCAGAGCAGTGGGCTGAGCTGCTCGATGGTGCGCCCCTAGCCTTCGTCCACAAGACCCGCGATGTCAACGTCCCCAACCAGGCTGTATCTAAGACCGTGGTGGGCGATATCGAGGGCCGCACCTGCGTGCTGATTGACGACATGATTGATACCGGTGGTACTATCGCCGGTGCTGTGCGCGTGCTCAAGGAAAACGGCGCTAAAGACGTTATCATCGCAGCCACCCACGCTGTCTTCTCTGACCCCGCTGCGGAGCGTCTGGCTAATTGCGGTGCTAGCGAAGTTGTTGTAACCAACACTCTGCCGCTCAAGCCCGAGCAGATGTTCGACAATCTGACGGTGCTGTCCATTGCGCCGCTACTGGCTCGTGCCATCAAGGAAGTTTTCGATGAGGGGTCTGTGACTAGCCTGTTTGACGGACGAGCTAACTAACATCATCAATATCACTGGAATATAGCTTCGCGCCTGGTGGCGCGAAGCTATCTTTCGCTGTAGCGTAGTTTTGTACGGACTCAGCTTTGGGTCGCTTGCACTTAATAGTAGGGAAATAAACGCCATCATGATAACCAGAATGAAGTACCTTTTTCCAGGTAAGAACTTCTATCTACTCATACTAAATGTAATCCTGTTGTTTCTGGTATCGCTCCTAGATTTGTTAGGAGTAGCTGTAATCTTGCCAGTGATTCAGGTAGCTATGGGAAATGATTATACGTCAGGCTATCTCGGGCAAATACATCGCATTCTTGGAAGTCCAGAACGTGAAGATTTTATTTTATTGATGAGTGGTGTTCTAGTAGGCTCATTTGTTTTTAAAGGTATTTTCTCTCTAATAATTAAATGGTGGAGTTCTGGCTTTATTGCTCGCCAACAAACAGCTAGCGCAGTAGCAGTTCTAGGCGCATACCTACGCGAGCCTTATACTGAACATCGGAAGCGAGCCACTGCGGAGATTCTGCAGATTACCGGTAGCGCTAATGCACAGGTCTACGGTGGTTACGTTGGGGGCATACTGTCAATAATCGGGGAGGGCCTCTCCATCATATTACTCATGGGCTTGCTGGCGGCAGTTATGCCTCTCGAAACTCTAATTGCATTTCTTTATTTCGGTTTTGCTACCTATCTGATACAAAGGTTTTTGAAGAAAAGGAATGTCTCTGCGGGTTATATTGTATGGACCAAGGAGCTGGAATCTTCAGGCGCTACATTGACAGCTATCAACGGTTTTCGAGAAAATATTATCCACGGTATTACTGAACGTAGCCTCTTTAACTATCAGCAAGCTAGAATCGATGCCGTCGAAGCTGGCCGCCGCAAAGGTTTTTATTTCGAACTCCCTAAATATCTTTTAGAAATTGTATTCATTGGTGGTATCGCCATAATTATGGGCATTATGGTTGTGACTGGTGGAATGCAGCAAGTTGCTTACATGGCTGTTTTTGCTGCGGCTTGTATTCGTATCCTTCCAAACTTTGTACGTGTAATTGCAACGCTTGGTGGCGTTCGTAACGCTTTCCCATATCTCGAGAAGTATGAAACAGCTATCCAAGAAATAAATGCTGGTCCTTTTACTTTTTTGGAAAAGGAACCTGAAATTGGGGAGTTTGCACAAATTAAAAGTAACATCAGGCAATTTAATATTTCTGTTGAGAATCTCAGTTTTCGTTACCCCGATGGTGACCATGACGTTCTGAAGTCTCTTAACTTTAGTGTACCGAGTGGAACCTCAGTCGCATTTGTGGGTGGTTCAGGTTCAGGCAAGACTACATTAATTGACCTTATTCTTGGCCTATTAAAACCAAGCCAGGGCAGGGTTCTAGTTAATGGGGAGGACATTAACGACGACATCAAGGCGTGGAATGAAAATATTGGTTATGTTCCCCAGGATGTATTTATCTCAGGCAAAACAATTCGTGAGGAGATTGCCTACGGCTTAACACCTGAGGAAATTAATGAGGACCGTGTATGGGAATGTGTACGACTAGCTGAGTTGGAGGACGTTGTTAAGAGCCTCGAACTGGGGTTGGATACCAAAATCGGCGAGAATGGTACTCGCCTCTCGGGGGGGCAGCGACAGAGGATTGGTCTGGCCAGGGCTTTTTATCGTAATCCTAGTGTTCTAATATTAGATGAAGCTACTTCTGCGCTTGATAACGAGACAGAACATAAGATAACCAAAGCAATTAACAGGCTGACAGAAGGACGCACAGTTTTTATTGTCGCCCATCGCCTCTCTACTGTGCGAGAAGTAAATCAGCTACTTTTTATGTCGGAAGGGAAAATCGTGTCTCAAGGTACTTTTGCCGAAGTTAGAGATCAGAACCCTGAATTTGCTAGACTGGTTGAACTTGGTCAACTACCTGACTAAAGAAAAAATTATTATCATCGCTTAGTAAAGGAAATAAAATGCAAGAAATAGTTAATGATTCTGTTCAAAATAGTTTTAAATCTGAGATAGATAGGACTTTGGGAGAAGTCTTAAAATCAAACGATAAAGTGGTTTTGCTTGATCAGCCAGTTCATAGAAACTTAGGTGATACATTTATCTGGCAAGGAGAAATCGACACTCTCAAGAGACTTAATAAAAATATAATATATAAGTCTGTCAGTCATCGTACAAACTGGGATTTTATCGATTCTCTTGACCCTGAAATTCCACTACTTCTTCATGGCGGAGGAAATATGGGCGATATATGGATTCACTATGAAGAATTTCGACGATATGTCGTAGAACGGTATCCAAAGCGTAGAATTGTGATTCTTCCGCAAACTTTACAGTATAACGATAAATCAAATTTACGTGAAACTGCGAAAGTATTTTCTTCCGCCCAGAATCTGACAATTATTAGTAGAACGCATAAAGGAATAGCTGAGTATAGCGATTCATTCTCAGAGAATAATTTTATTTTTGCACCAGATATGGCTTTAGGTATTGATATTCATAAACATCATGCCGATCTTTCATTTCCAAAAAAGCCGTTAATCATTCAACGCGATGATAAAGAAAGCAAGGATAAAAGAGTCTTTGTGGGTGATAACGCCCCTTCAGACTGGATTTTTTCAGAAAGAAATGCCAAAGAATGGAATTATGTTTCATTATTGAATCGTCTGGTGGTTAGTAAAAAGCTGCCGTTATCTGCTATTGTTGCGACCCAAAATATTCAAAGTGAATTGATGCGATACCTTAAATGAGGGCTGCGTTCAAGATGTTTGCTTCAGCTTCAGTCGTAGTTTCTAATAGACTTCATGCACATATATTTGCTTCAATATTAGGAATACCTAATTTCGTGTCCGATAATAATTATGGGAAAATATCTACGATTTATAATGAATACACACATAAATTCCCAAATGCGGTTTTAACTGAATCTATTGAAGAATCATTTAAAAAGGCTCATATTAAATGATTAAGTACGTTTTAGCTTTAGAGGGGTCTGAAAGGCTTAAAGGGTTTAAGAAACAGGGCTTTTCAAAAGACTTTAAAGTATGGAATGCGTTCAACGGTTATACAGAGCCCACGCCAGATTATGTTGATTTAGATGAATTTTCACGTGTATTAGGACGCCCTCCGTATCTTGGTGAAATTGGATGTGTGGTTAGTCATTACCTTCTCTGTAAAAATTTTATAGAGAATCATCCGAATGAGAATCTAATGCTGGTTGCTGAAGATGACGTAAGATTTGACGATAAAGCACAAAAAGTTATTAAGCGAGTCCAAAAGCTTACTAATTGGAATAAAGTAGGAATAGTAGTTCTGGCTACTCCTGGATTGTCTGCAGGTGAGCGTAGGTTTCTCTCACCTGATCAAAATCTTGCTGTTCTTTCTCTTTTCTCAAAACCTATCGGTAGATCAGGTTTTTATCCAATTCTTTTGGGTAGCTTTGATGGAATGGCCTTGGGGACGGGGCTGTATATTATAAGCCAAGATGCTGCCAGAAAATATGTAAAATATGTTGAATCTAGGCATAAAATTTCATGGCCAGCTGATTATTATATAATATGGGCAAAAGAGGCAGGGATTCACATGAATCTGGTCCGGCCAGGAATCTGTTCCTGGGAGGGCCCATCAACTATTGGTGGAGAGGAGCATACTTGGGAAAAAGAATACCTTAAATATGGCTTAGAAGGGCAAAGCAGATTTAGGATAATACGACAAAATTTATTTATTCGCCAACGTTTTATTCGGTTGGGTAGATCCATTAAATGTGTGTTGAGATGGAGAGGTAATGTGAGATGAGAGCAGGTGGTTCAGATAATATTTCTGTTATTATACCTTTTTATGGTGATCCTGATGAAACAATTCACTTAATTGAACAATTAAGTTCACCGTTTAATAATTTTCAGATTATTGTTTCTGATGATTTCTCCCCCATCTCTTTTCCTGAAATTGATGGTGTTAAAGTCATCCGGCGAACAGTCAATGGAGGGTTTGGTGCTAATGTTAACACAGGTGTGGCGGCGGCAACCGGTGACTGGATTCTAATTCTTAACAGTGACCTCACACTTTCCCCTAACTTCCTTGCTGACATGCTTTCAGCCGCTGAAGAAGAAACCCGCCGTGCCAAGCAAGGCGTAATAATTAGCCCGCATATCACAGGCCATAATGGAGAATCACAATGGGTCGGTAGAACTTTCCCCAAAACGCGCCACCATGCCTGGGAATGGTTCACCCCGGCAGCTCGCCTGCGCCATACAAAATTTTGGCATGTGATGGTTGGTCACGATTTAGCATGCACCACCAGAAAACGAGCAGAACCTGATTGGCTGATGGGCGCCTGCATGATGCTTCGCCGCGAAGATTTTAACGCTGTCGGAGGAATGGACGAACGCTTCTTCATGAACAGCGAAGAAGTTGACCTGCAACGCAGGCTTGCAGCCAACGGCATCAAACGAGTCTTCCGAGGCGATATAGTAATAGAACACATAGGTGGTGGTTCTTCTGGAGCTTCTGCCCAGCGACGTCAATGGGTGCTCGATTCCCGTTTTATCTACAACACAAAATGGAATGAGGGTAAGCATTTAGCTACTGCGCTGAAAGCTGTAACTGTCGCTAACTTCATCTTCAACTCCATCAGAGCGCTTCGTAACCGTGCTGTTAAACCTCTTGCGACCTTCCGCGAAGAACTTAGCTATATCAAGAAAGCAGAAAGCAAACGATAAATGGCAGAGAAACTCCTCATCATCAGCCCTGCCTTTCACGGCTACTGCTACTCCATTGCAGATGGCTTCACCCAGCTAGGCTACGACGTAACGGTACATCGCTATGACGCCTTCGACACGGTCAAAGATAAGCTACGCAATAAAGCTTTTTACGAACTACCCTCAAAAGTTGGCTTCGACGGGCAAAAGACTGCCGAAAAAGCGGCTACAGCAAAAGCCCTTCATGTCCTTCGCGAGGTGGACCCGGACAAAATCATTGTTATTAAAGCAGATACCCTAGGCGATAACTTCTGGCAGGCTGTTACTGACCGTAAAGTCCCCTATATTCTATGGCTGTACGATGATTTAAAGCGCCATCGTTACACCAAAAACTTCTTGCATGAATTACCTCTTGTAGTTAGTTATGCTCGTACAGAAGCTGAGGAGCTCGCATCAGAGGGCATCAACGCTCACTTCGTCGCAAACGGTTATGATCCATCTCTTGCCGATTTCCCACAAAAACGAAACAATGAGATCGTTTTCGTAGGATCACGTTATAAAAACCGTGAAGAAATGATAGTCAAACTGTCAAATTCTGGGGTTCCGGTACGGGCCTATGGCCGTGAATGGTCTCATCACATTTTCGACCGTTTGCGTACCTGGGAACTAAAACGTCCAGGCATTCCCTCCGAACGAGACATCACTTTGGCAGAGGCCTACGAGGTTCAAGCATCTGCTGCTGCTGCACTAAACATTCACGGTTTACAGGCTGGTTTAGCTATGCGAACCTTTGAAGTACCTGGTATGAATGGCTTACAGCTGATTGACAGACCTGATGTTGAGGAGTTCTACGACATTGGCTCTGAAGTACTCGTTTACCAAAGCACTGAAGAGCTTATTGAACTATGCCAACGTATAATCGGGGACCCCACATGGAGCGATTCAATCCGAGCAGCAGGCCTTAAACGAAGCCAGGCTGAACATACCTTCTTCCACCGCGCGCAGAAAATGGATACCTTATGGGTCTAATTTATCCTGAAGACCTCGATGCCTGGAGCAAATGGCAGGCTAATGCTCATCCTCTTCGTAGAGCTAAAGTCACAATTAAGGAAGTTCCAGCTCGAATACGTAATTATAAGAAGCCCTCTAACTCATCTACCCCTGTATCGGGTTATCTACATACAGTAGGTGAAGACCCACAGATTCTTATTGCGCTGGACTCCACATCTCCTACATCTTTAGGCGCCTTGGTGCAGCCCGCTCATTATCTTTCAGCTAATTCGTATGCAGTATGGGCTCCCGAGGACGTTACAGCTCGCCTTCCGAAGGGAGAGTGGAAAGCTACCCCTCTCATAGAGGGGGAACTCGATAAAAAAATTACCTCTGTATCTCAGGTTGTAGCGCTGGGCCATTATATGGCCTGGGGCGGAGCCGCAGCTCGGTATGCTCAGCGTTCAGGAGCTCGTTTTATCACCGTACAGCATGGCTTGCACACCCCTTATGCACCGCCACTGGCCCCTGAAACTCACCTTCTTGCTTTCAGCCAAGCGGATGCTGATTTCTGGATATCTGGGCGCAACGACGTTACGTACGATGTAGTTGGGTCGCAACTTTTTTGGGAAGCAGCTCAGAAATCTCGGGTAGATAATTCCGAAATAGAGGGATTACCTATATTCCTGGGGCAGATGCATGGAGCTGAACTTTCTCGACTGTCGTACGCTCAGGCCGGGTACAAGTTCTGTAAGGATACAGGGGCTCGTTACCGACCTCACCCTAACGAAAAGGACAAACTGTCTGTACTTACCCATGCTCTATGGGACAAAATGGGTATAGAGATTGACCGAGGTTGCGAGCCCCTCAATACGCTGACCAATCCTGTAGTATCAATTTTTTCTACAGGAGTACTTGAAGCGGCAATTAGGGGAATCCCTGCTTGGGTTTATCATCCCAACCCGCCTGCGTGGGTTAGAGAGTTTTGGGATAGGTATGGCCTTAGCCAGTGGGGAGAAGCCCCCACTCCAGCACCGGCTGTGCCTTCAACGCCTCCAGCAAAGGCAATCGCACAATACCTAGAGGAGAAACTTAAATAGATGCGCGTTCTATGCGTGATACCCGTTCGCGGCGGGTCTAAGGGAATTCCGCGCAAGAATCTCAAACCTATTGCGGGTAAACCCCTCGTTGCCTGGACCATCGAGCAGGCCCTTGCCGCAAAGGCTGAGCTGGAAGGCGAGCACCTGGTTGACGTGCTGGTCTCAACCGATGACGCTGAATTGGCTGATATCGCCCGCCAGTACGGGGCAGAGGTTCCTTTCATGCGCCCGGCTCACCTGGCAGAAGACACCACTGCCACCGAGCCGGTGATTGAGCACGCTATCGAGTTCTACACGGCGGAGGGCAAGCGTCCGGACGCCGTCATGCTCCTGCAGGCGACCTCGCCCGTCCGCCTGCCCGGCACCCTGGCACGCGCTATCCGCCAGTTTGCTGGCTCTTCCTCAGATTCCATGGTGGGCGTTATTCCCATCGGCCCCTTTATCTGGGCCGCCACCGAGCCACCGACTGCCCAGTATGAGGTCATGGCCCGCCCCCGCCGTCAGGAACTCACCCGAGAGACCTTCCGCTACCGAGAAAACGGCTCCATGTACATCACCAAGACCGAGCTCTACGAAACCCTGCACAACCGACTGGGTGGCGAGATTGAGCTCTTCATGTTTGATGAGGTTGAGGGCGTAGACATTGACGCTCCCATCGACTTTTCCGTCGCAGAGCACCAACTGCTCACCACACTCGCATCAGAAGAAAACGAAGGCTAAAACTATGATTATCGAACGCAATATCACCCCCTACATTGTTTTCTCTGAGGACCCGGTACTCACCGCCCTGCAGAAGATTTCTGCTAACGGGCAGCGCATTATCTTCCTGGTCAACGAGTCAGGTGTGCTTAAGGGCTCCCTGTCAGACGGCGACTTCCGCCGCTGGCTGATTGCCAACCCCGCTGCCTCCCTTGAAACCAGTGCCCTTGAGGTGGCTAACCAGGGTGTCAAGACAGCCCCCATCGGTTCGGAACCGGCAGAGCTGCAGGGCGAATTCGCCAAGGGTATCAGCCTTCTTCCCCTGGTGGACGAGCGCGGCCACCTGGTTGCTATCGCCATGGACGAGCAGAACGTGCTGCGCATTGGCCGCACCGAAATCACCGAGGATTCACCCTCCTTCATCATTGCCGAAATTGGTAACAACCACCAGGGCGACGTTGACCTGGCTAAGCGCCTGGTTGACCTAGCCGTTGATACCGGAGCTGATGCTGTTAAGTTCCAGCTGCGTGACATGGATGCCCTCTACCGGCAGAAGGGCTCTAAGTCAGCAGGCGAAGACCTGGGGGTTCAGTACACCCTCGACCTGCTCTCCCGCTTCTCCTTTACCGTGGATCAGATGTATGAGGTCTTTGACCACGTCAAGCAGCACGATATGGATATCATGTGCACCCCCTGGGACGGTCCGTCGGTGCAGGCTCTGGTCGACTACGGTATTCAGGGGCTCAAGGTTGCCTCAGCTGACCTGACCAACCACGACCTTCTACGTGATATGGCCTCCCGTGGCCTGCCCATGCTGGTCTCCACCGGTATGAGCCGTGAAGAAGAAATCCGGGAGTCGGTTAACCTGCTCCGTTCCCTCGGCGCTTCCTACGCCCTGCTACAGTGCCAGTCCACTTACCCGGCGCCCTTCAAGGACGTCAACCTGGCCTACATGGATCGTCTAGCTGACATCGGCCAGTGCCTGGTGGGCTACTCGGGCCACGAACGCGGCTACCACGTGCCTATTGCGGCTGTTGCCCGCGGTGCCAAGATTATTGAAAAGCACTTCACTGTCGATAAAACCCTTGAAGGTAACGACCACACCGTCTCCTTGCTGCCCGAGGAATTCAAGGCTATGGTTCAGCAGATCCGCGAGGTAGAGGAGTCGATTGGTACCTCTGCTCCCCGCGAGGTCTCCACCGGCGAGCTCATGAACCGCGTGAACCTGGCTAAGTCTCTGGTTGCTACCCGTACCATCGCTAAGGGGGAGGTCGTGACCGAGGCGGACGTCGAGGTCAAGTCACCCGGCCGTGGCCTGCAGCCTAACTACCTGCCCCAGCTGCTGGGGCGTACCATGCAGCGTGAGGTTGAGGCAGGATCCTTCTTCTTCGAGGGCGACCTGAAGGACGACCTGGTGACCCGCCGCGACTTCACGTTTGATCGCCCCTGGGGCCTGCCCGTCCGCTACCACGACTACAAGCCCCTCATTGAGGACGCCGAACCCGACTTTCTGGAGTTCCACTTCTCCTACAAGGACCTAGAAGTCAACATCGACGAGGTCTTTGACCGCAAGCTCGACATGTCCTTTACCACCCACCTGCCCGACCTCTTCGCCGGTGACTTCCTGGTAGACCTGGCCTCTCGTGACCAGGAAATCTGGGAACGCTCGATTGGAGAGGTCCAGCGCACCATCGACATCACCCGCGACCTAACTCGCTACTTCACCGTAGACGATGATCCGGTCATGGTTGTTACCATGGGTGGCTTCACCAAGGACGGCCACATCGCCCCCTCCGCCCGTGCCGACAAGTACGAGCGTATCGGCGAGGCCCTGGCCAAGCTCGACACCTCGGGTGTGCGCATCGCGGCCCAGACCCTGCCTCCCTACCCCTGGCTCATGGGTGGTCAGCAGTACCACAACCTCTTCCTTGACCCTAAGGACACCGCTGACTTCTCCGACACCTATAACACCGCTCTCTGCCTGGACATCTCCCACACCATGCTGGCGGCCAACTTCCTCAAGATTCCTCTCTCCGAGGCCGTTGAGCTCCTGGCTCCCCGCTCCATCCACCTACACCTGGTGGACGGCATCGGCGTGGACGGCGAAGGCGTTCAGGTCGGCGAAGGCGACGTGGACTGGGCAGCCCTCGGCAAGCAGCTGCGTGAGCTAACTCCTAACTCATCCTTCATCCCCGAAATCTGGCAGGGCCACGTGAACAACGGCGAAGGCTTCTTCACCGCACTCGATAGGCTCGAAAAGTGGCTGTAAATTCAACTCATCCCACTGTTCTTCTGTGTATGCCGGTGCCAGACTTTGCAGGTGTGGCCCGGCACCTGGTAGATATCGCCCGTAACGGTATCCCCGGGCATAACCTGGTCTTTTTCTGTCCAGAAGGTGAGCTGTCTGAGCACCTAGTAAACATGGGTGTCGACGTGCGAACCGGTGAGTTTGGACCTGACTTTGGTTTTAAGAAGTCATTCTTGGCTCTAGACCGTATTATTGGGGAGATCCAGCCTGCGATAGTTCATACTCACCTCGCGTATGCAGATGTCGTTGCTGTTGCTGTAGTAACCGCACGTAAAGCGCGGCACCTCGTGCAAGATAAGGTTTGTGCACCGAAGCTTATTAGCACGGAGCACGGAATCGCTGTTGATGATCTTGTCTACCACGAAACTGTGCGTCAGCAGAAATTAATGGAACTAGTGCATCGTGTACGTCTATGGTTTACCGATGGCAAGATTGCTGTTTCTCGTTTTAATGCTGTACAAATGGGTAAGAAGTGGGGCGCCAAGGATGTAACTGTAATTCCTAACGGTGTCGACTTAGACATTGTTGCTCAGAAGGTCGAAGAAAAGCGAGTATTCGGGGAGCCCGGTAGGCTACGGGTTGTGTCTATGGCTCGTCTGGCGCCGGAAAAGAAAATTGATGTGCTCATCGATGCTTTTGCCCTAGTGCTCAAAGAGCACCCGGATGCTCGCCTTGAAATCGCGGGTAAGGGCGAAAAGGAAGCTGAGCTAAAGAGACAGGTAGCAGATCTTGGTATCGAAGAGAACGTTTGGTTCTCTGGTTTTAACGACCCCTTTGAAGTGATGGGTCGCAATGATGTGCTGGTCCAGCTGTCGATTGCTGAGAACAATTCTTACACCCTGCTTGAGGCTAAAGCTGCCGGGCTACGTGTTTTAGCGACAGCTATGGGCGGTAATCCTGAGCAACTCGAAGCTGAAGAAATGGTACCGGCCCTTACCTCAAGTAACCGAGCAGAGATTGTTGAAGCTGCTGCTATCAAGATTCTGTCTGACATGGACCGCCCCGATAATTCGGATGCCTTTACCTGGGACAGTACAGCAGATATGACGCGTAACATTGCTACCGCTTATCGGGAGGTACTGAAACGATGAGCGCTTTTTCCCAGCATGAGAGTTGGCAGGCGAATAAGACATTGATGGCTGAGGAGCGGGTTAAAGCCTTTCAAAATCGGGCCAAAGAAGAACTGAAATCAGTTGCCGAGGGCACCGGGAAGATTGTCATTATTGACTTTATTCTGGGCATCCTCATGGTGTTTGTTACCATCCCTGTATTTGGCATGCCTTTTGCTGCCTTGGTTATTTTACTGGCAGTTGTTTACAAGTCAACTAAAAAAGCAAAATATGAGTTGGTTCAGTCCAATGTTTATATCGGTGTCTTTATTCTGGGGGCGCTCTTTATCATGACCTCTTCGGTCATGGGGAACGACATCGACTTCATAAATGCCCTGCAACGCATTGTTCGGATGATGTCGGTAGTCTTTCTCGCTCTTTTTATTGCTGAGCGGCGAATCGACCTTAAATCCTTGATTCTTGGCCTGAGCTCTATGATGCTGGTGAACGCCGTGCTCTTCTTTGCTGGGGTTGCCCCTGCTAATTATGGTCAATATCTTACTGGCTGGCTCAGCGATAAGAATGTTGCTGGGCTCTATCACGCAATCGTACCAATCATTATGTTCGCTCTTTATACAAAGACCTGGCAACGATTGCTAATTATTGGTATTGGTTTTCCGCTTCTCTTTGCAACCGGTTCGCGCACCAGCTTGGGTGCCTTTGGTATTGCTTTGCTCTGGTACTTTTTTGCTCAAAAATTAAACCTGTTTTTTAAGCTGTTTTTGGCTGGTTTTGTGGGCTGGTTCTTTGAATGGCTTCAGAATAACTTTGCTGACTCTGCTGTATTCGGTGATCGTACAGGTACAGACTGGTTCCGCGAACAGATTGATAAGGCTTCATGGGCTAAGGTGCAGGAGACTCCCTGGTACGGTCAGGGGTTAGGTCAGGCTTATGCTTCCGTTCCAGGGCACAATAACCAGTATTTCCATAATTCTTTCTGGACCCTTTTTGTTGAGGGAGGATGGCCTTGGACTATTCTGGTATTAGCTATTACGCTGGCTGCCGCCTTGTTCTGGAAGCAACCTCGTCCTCAACGCTCAGTCGTTGGAGAGGCGGCAATTATCGTTATCGCTATTTGTAGCTGGAGACTCGGTGAGGTTTTTTTGACGGCTCCTTGGGGCCTGGCTATGGGGGTTGCGCTGAGTCTACTGGCAGTACCTATCAACTCGGCTCAACAATTTAGATATGTACAGTCTAGAAGGTAGCTAGAGGTGTATCAAACAGAAACCCTCAATATATTTTGAATCCATCGGATTTTAAACCTTCTCGCTTTAGAGAGCTAGATGGGTTGAGCGGTCTAGCGGTTTTGGCTGTTGTGGTTTCCCACTTCGGAGCGACTTATAATGATAGTTACCCTTCCGCCCCGGTGGCGCCCTACAGTTTTAGATGCGGAGAATTAGGTGTTCAGCTTTTCTTCATAATTAGCGGCTTTTTAATCTTACTGATGGCTATAGATGTAAGAAGTGCTCGTGTATTTATCACTTCACGTTTTTCACGACACTATCCCGCCTATTGGTTCAGTTTGTTGCTGGCAGGGGGGGGATTAATTGTACTAATAGGAATTGAGAGTCGTTCTTTCATTTTTACTCAGTGTATTTAAGGATTGCCACAGAAAGAAGGTGGATAGTGGAAATTAGCGTTGTTATTCCATGCAAGAACGGCATGCCACATATTCAGAATCAAATTAAGGCGCTGGCGCGTCAGCAAGTGAACTGCGACTGGGAAGTCATCGTATCCGATAACGGATCTAACGATGGTACAATAGATTACATCCAAAGCCAGCAGAGCTCTTACAAAGTGCCACTTGTACTGATAGATGCATCCGACCAGCCTGGTGCTTCCTATGCCCGTAATAAAGGAGTCCTCGCTGCTCGTGGTAAAATCATTGCCTTTTGTGACTCCGATGATGTTGTATCAGATAACTGGTTACAAGCAGCTCAAAACTCAATGCAACGTGTTGAAGTCGCAGGCGGTCCGCTCTATGCGCTTCACCCCTCGGGGTCGCATACAATGCCCTTGGGCCGAAGCTCTATCTTCAAAGGAATCCGAGGGGACTATTCCCTGCTAAGTTGCAACCTGATCATCCAAAAGGATACTTTTGTCAGGGTAGATGGCTTTGATTGGGGGCTGCCTCCTTATGGTGGCGAAGATACAGAAATCGCTCTCAGACTGAACAAAATAGGCGCTAGTTTTGAAGAAAATCCAGACCTAAAAATTTACTTCCGCGAGACAGTCGGTGTAAAAAGAAAAGTTAAAAAAGTCCTTGACGCAAATCTGGCAGAAGCACAAATATGGAAGCGACACCCCGAACGTTTCACTGCTTACACCCATAAATTTTGGCCACTAATAGCTATAAAAGACTCACTCCTCTCGATGTCTGATTTATTAAAAAGAAGAAACTTTAGTTTTGCGTTGCGTTACTTTCTCAAGTCATTTACTATTATTTACTTTGTAGTGAGTAAAATTGATATTAATAACCCTGCAAAATTCCTTTCGGATATGAAGTAGTGCCTTAATGAAAAAAATTATTTATGATGCGCGTTGGGTGGGTCAGTATGGAATTGCGCGATACGCCCACGAGACAACCTCTCGACTTAATGAACTTAACTTTAAAAGCCTGCATTCAAGGCAGAGCCCGTTATCACCTGTAGGCCTACTAGCTTGGCAGGCAAAAGTTTCTTGCAATCTACTTTTTGATCCCTCGAGTATTTACTACTCGCCATCTTTTACGCCGGTATATGGTTTTAATAATCGCCAGGTTATTACGGTGCACGACCTTATTCACTTGGATATTGCTGCTGAGAGGAGTTCTGTAAAGGAACAGTACTACGAGAATATTGTTAAGCCAGTTGTCATTAATTCGCCGGCTGTTATTACGGTTTCTGAGTACTCTAAAAAGAAGGTGGTGGAATGGTCAGGCGTAGCTGAGGAAAAAATTTTCGTTACAGGAAATGCTGCAAGTTCAGAGTTTACTACTGAGGGGTCAACACGGAATCTTCCGTATGAATATATTTTATATGTCGGGAATACAAAACCCCACAAAAATATTGATATGCTTTATCGTCTGCTGACTGATGTGTCACAAGAGCTGCACCTTGTTATCATTGGTCAACAAACGAATGAACTTGCGGAGCTTGCTCATCAGCTAGGCGTGAGTAACCGGGTGCATTCTCTGACGCAGCTGGCTGAAGCTGAGCTTGCTCAGTACTATCGGGGGGCACGTCTCTTCATCATGCCTTCGGTGTATGAAGGATTTGGCATCCCAGTGCTTGAAGCAATGGCTTGTGGCACTCCCGTCCTTACCTCTAATACAACCAGTTTGCCTGAAGTTGCTGGTGCAGCTGCTCTCTACTTTAATCCCTACAACTATGATGAACTGGTTGAAAAAACGCGCTATCTCCTTGGTAGCTCCTCTATACTTCACGATATGACTACGAAAGGTCTCCAACAAGCTAAACAGTTCTCGTGGGAGAAGAACGCTGAAATTATACGAGAGGTTTTAACTAGTCTCTAATGAATAGTCCTTTAAAATCCCGGCGGAATGGCTATTTTGATGCTATTTGAGGTATAGCCATTGTTTTCATTGTCATAGGACACGCATCGGCTGGATAGGTGTCTCTGGTCTAATATCTACTACCCAGTACCCTTTTTATCCGCTCTTAACAGTGCTCTATACCTAGTGCACCTACCTCTGCTAGCTCTGCTCATGGGAGCTGGCATACCCCTAGCCGTGAGTACCCATCACACTGGTCACTATCTTAGGGTGGGGTATTAACGGGACTTATATTGGGCAACAGGACAACACCCTCTATATCTTTCTGATTTTCGGCGCTATTATTGGCCCTTGGGCTTTGCAAAATGTTCCAGAAAGACTGTCAAACCGGAATATCCTACCTTCTCTAGTGATAACCCTGGTTGGTTTCTTTGTCTGCTACTGAACTGGCACCTCACAAAGCCCACCAGCGGTGACCCTACCCGCACAGTGAACAATATCGCTCTAGGTATCACCGGTAGCATCTTTGTTTCCGCCATGGTGTTAGCTGCTCTGGCTATTATCTATAAGAAAGGCATAGCCCTCAGCTGGGCAGAGTATCTCGGTCAAAAATCACTGCAAATTTACCTTGCCCACCTACTTTTTACCCCCAAGAACCGCGTGATTCTTGTTAAAATTGGTCTAGAGAACCCATTCCTCGTCCTCATTGCAGCAACAGTAGCCGGCGTAGTATTTTCATTAATCATGGACAAGATATGCTCAAAGATTGCTCCCTGGCTCTTTACCCCGCCTGCAATGAATAGAATTGCACCCAAAATTAAACCCCGTCATATTAAGGACGCCTAGATTATGTATAAAGCAGCGGTTATTATTCCCACTCGCGGGGGCGCCTCAAAACTGCACTACCCCCTGGATGCCCTCGAACAGCAAACCGAAAAAGACTTCCAGGTCATCGTGGTGATAGATGGAGACATCGACAATACAGAAGCTGTGGTGGAGACTTATCGGGAGCGTGGCATCCTCAATATTGAAGCAATCATTTTCCCTGAAAATCGCGGCAGGAGTAAAGCTCTCAACGCAGGTCACCGCGCCGCCGATGCCCACGTCCTAATCCGCTGTGACGATGACCTTGAACCTAAGGCAGATTTCATCGAACAACACGTGCGCTACCACAGCGGTGACGCTGAAGTAGGGGTAGTAGGTCTCGTCCATAATCTATACCCCGATACTCCCTATGCCCGTGCCTATGGTAACTACAGAGATAAGAAGTTCCGTGAAGACGCATATTCAACTCCTGCAGAGAAATACTGGCACTTCTGGAACGCTAATGCGTCCATGACAGCGAAAATGTTTGAAGAGATTGGTGGATACGACGAACGTTATCGTCTTTACGGGTGGGAAGACGTGGATATGGGGTATGAAATGCATCTGGCTGGAGCAGAAATTATCCTTGCTCCCGAGCTAGAAAGTAAACATCATATCGCAGCAACCACAACAGCCGGACGTGCAACCCGCGCATTACATTCAGGTGCTGCACGGGATATTTTTGTGAAGAAACATGGCGAAGACGTCTTGGGAAATCCTAACCCTGCTGGTCTCTGGGGACTGGCCACAAAACTACTTGCCAGCGTTTTAACAGAAGGACGAATTAGTCTAATAGGTAATACTGTCGACCGAGTTGCTGACCACCTACCTTGTGCTATCGCTGAGAAGCTTATCGCTCTTACCGTAGAAGCAGCAAGCTACGCTGGTATCACCTCACCTGAAAAAGCCAAAAAAGTTTTCTAGCCTCAAATAACGCTAGAAAACTAACAATACCTTAGAGACACAGGTCAAATGTCCCAGTCATCCTCCGAAATAAACCACAGTGCTGCCGCCCCCATCGCTATCGCGCATGATTACCTCACCCAGCGTGGGGGAGCTGAACGCGTCGTCCTTGCCATGCATAAGGCCTTCCCTGAGGCACCTATCTACACCACCCTCTACAACCCCGAAACTACCTACCCGGAGTTTAGAGACTGTACGATTATCACCTCACCGCTCAACAAAATACCCCTCTTCAGAAAAGACCACAGGTTAGCGCTTCCGCTGCTGCCTATCTTCTCAAGTCTGCTAAGAGTCAAAGCTGATAAAGCACTGGTATCCACAACTGGTTGGGCACACGGGTTCAGCCTGCCCCAGAAAAGCTTCATTTACTGTCATTCACCGGCACGCTGGGTCTACCTGACCGACCAATACCTTGGAGCAACCCCTAACCCAGTTATCAGCACCGTCTTTAAAATAATGCGCCCGATGCTACGTCTGTGGGACCAACGTGCAGCAGCTCGTCAAGAACAGTACGTTGCTAATTCAACCACCATTAAACAACGTATTTTCGATGTCTACGGGAAAGACGTTAATATTCTGTTCCCTCCCCACAGCGTCTCAGCTAGTACTTCTCAGGAACCCATTGAGGGGCTTGAAGATTTCATGAGCGACGGTTTCTTTATGATTGTTTCGCGCTTATTGCCCTATAAGAACGTACAGCACGCTATTGAAGCTTTTTCTGACCTTGACCAGAAACTTCTGGTTGTGGGGTCAGGGCCGATGAAAGATGAGCTGCAGGCTATGAGTACCCCTAACGTCCGTTTTGTCTCTAACATCTCTGATAGCCAGATGCGGTATGCCTATGCTCATTCTAAGGCTGTACTCGCTATCTCGCATGAGGATTTTGGGCTTACTCCTTTGGAAGCCGGCTCCTTTGGTAAACCTGTTATTGCTCTACGGGCTGGTGGCTTTCTTGACACCATCAGCGAGGGAGTCAATGGAACTTTCATTGATACCCCGAGCCCGGAGGCTATCCACGCTGCGGTGGCAACCTTCGATGAACATCAGTTTAATGCTCAATCAATTCAGAGCCATGTAGAAAAATTTAGCGAGGAACGCTTCATTGATGCTCTGCGTCGGGCGATGCAGTAACAGAATAGACTAATAAAAGACGGGGGTTCTGGTGCTGCTAAGTACCGGAGCCCCCGTTTTTGATTGGTTTTAGACTAGTCAGTTGCACCGGTTTTGGGCATTGGCTCAGCAACTTCGTCGAGGACGACGAGCCCCTGCTGTTGCATTGCTTCTAAGAAATCATTAATCCCGGGTGAGACTAACTCCTGCTCGACGCCGTAGATATCTGATACGTCGATCAAGAGTTCTTCGAGAGAGTAAGGCTTTTCTAGAAGCTCCCAGATGAGAACGCTAGAGCCTTCAAGTACCGATAGTTCAGAGGTCATCAGATTAGCTACATAGAAGATAGTCTGCGCTTCATCAGAGACCGAAGATTTAGTAGCCGTTGCTGAGACCGGGCTTCGGCGGAAAACAGAGGGCATCGGGTTATTTCTTCTTTCCAAAGGTGAACCGGCTAAAGAATTTACGCCGGACTTCCTGGCGGCTAGGTGTATGACCGAGTTCCATCGCCAGATGGTCACGGTTAACGGTGAAAATTTTGTATAGAACCCTTATTTTCGCTTTTATGCCGCGGGCTAGTTTAAGGCGTCCTCTCCACTGAATATAGTCCGGGGTCGTATCTGAAACAGACTTCCACAGAAGGTACTCAGGGTCACCCTTATAAGCTTCTAAATCTTTAAAAGCCGCAGCGAATGCGATACCCGCATCGAGTTCCTGAACCCGCTCTTTGATAGCTGACCAGTCTTCATCGGTAAGTTGAGACTGGATGAACTCAACATCCGGGTGCACCGCAGCCTCAGAACGTCCAGCATGAATGAGAACGATAATTTGGCTATCAAGAACACTGGGGAGGTCGCAAGGGTAGGATGCAATGTTTTTCTTTCGTCTGCTCTTCCACAGCTGCTCGAAAGCTACAGCTGAATCTTTACCGAGACCCGGAAAAAACCTATGGATATCAGCCAGACCCCATTGAGGGTGATAAATCGTCATCGCATGTTCAAAGATAGATCCCGTCTCAAAATGTGTTAAGATTTCCCAGCCTTGGGCAAGGAGCACCTCTACGAAACGGTCTACATGGGCAGGGCGGATGAGCACATCAATATCACTGCTCTGGCGATGAGCGCGATAGGTATCTGTGCCAAAAGCGTACCCCTTGACATGTAGAAGGTCAATAGCGTTGCTTTCAGCCTGATATTGGAAATAAGCGTGAGAAAGCATGAGCCGGAACCTGAGTGGAACATTATTTTCTTCTACCTGGGTACTATCCATGCTATCCTGCCGATTCTTGTGAGCGTATTTATCGTCTTGTTTTAACAGTTTATGCCAGTGCCCCTAGGGGCACTGGCATAAAAGGGTTATTAAGCTGTTATCACAGCTTATGACTTCTTAGAACGCTTGCTGCCACGACCGGCTTTCTTAGCTTTCTCATCGTCCTGACCGTAGTAGGAGGAGTAACCGCCGTTTGAGCTGTAGGCAAAGCCGTAGTAGGAGTTACCCAGACCAGTGCGAGGTGCACGGTTGATGACTACACCCAATAGATTGGCGCTTACCTTGCGTAGATTAGCAGCAGCTTCAGCGAGGTTTTCCTTGCGGGTTTTTCCTACGGTACCTACGAGAACAACACCGTCAACGGCAGTAGATAGCAGAGCAGCGTCAGTGACTGGAAGCACCGGGGGGACGTCTACGATAACAGTAAACTCGCCGGAAAGCTCTGAAATAAGTTGACGCATTTTGTCAGACCCAAGAAGCTCTGAGGGGTTTGGGGGGATTCGGCCGGCGGGCAGGATGAAGAGTTGGGTATCTTCGAACTGCCGCACAGCGTCGGCAAGCTCAACCTGACCTGCGAGTACCTGAGTCAGACCAATCTTAGAATCAATCTTAAACTTTTTAGCAATAGTGGGTCGGCGGAGGTCCGCGTCGATAATGATGACCGGCTCACCAGCATCCGCCAGTGCCCGCGCAATAGAAGTTGAAACTGTTGATTTGCCTTCACCAGGCTCAGCCGAAGTAACAATAAGCGACTTAGGCGGGTTATCAACGTTGACGAAACGTAGATTGGTACGTATCTGACGGATTGATTCTTGTGCAACGTGGTCGCTGTTAGCACGAAGGATATTTTCTTCGGTGAGTTCGTCAGAGACAGGAAGGACGCCAAGCACTCCAGCTTCTGTTGCTTTAGTAGCATCGTCACGGGTACGTAACTTAGTATCGACAGTGCGACGAAGCAAGATTGTTGCAAGTACGAGACCGAGACCAACACCAGCACCAATTAGAACTAGCTTCTGCACATCAGGGCTGATGGGAGTGTTGTTCAGGGTTGCATCTTCCAGCGGAATAACTCGTACGGAGCTTGAGCCCTCAAGATCATTGACTACCTTAGCTACGGCTTCTAGAGATGAGTTTGCGAGAGCTTGTGCTTGCTCAGGCGTCGAACCATGTGCGGAAACATTGATGAGTGCAGAATTAGCATCAACTGTGGCTGAGAGGTTACCCTGTACCTGCCCGCGGCTCATGTTGAGTTCTGGGTTTGCTGCGATAATTTCATCGGCTACTGCTGCCGAATTCACTAGAGCTAGATAAGCCGCGGCCTTCTCTTTGGCAGCAGCTGAGCCAGAGATAACGTCACCGATTCCTGCGCCGTCACCAACAGTTACATAGCCCGTAGAGCTAGAAGCATAGACGCGAGGCTGCATGAGGGAATAGCCAAAGCCCAAGAGTGCACCAACGACCAAGCCAATTATTAGTAGCTTGAGGTTGGCGCGGAGCATGCGTAAGAAGTCAAGGATAGTCATATAAGCCCTAAAAGGTTAAAAGTGAAAACCAGACTGTTCCTGAGACAACAGTCGGAATGATTCTACCAGCGGTAGAGAATGAAGAAGTCGTGTTGTCAACGCTTGTCTAAGCGCACTTGAAGTTGGTCCTACTTAAGTAGACCGAGCAGGTAGGCTCCGTAACCACTTTTGACAAGAGGCCGTGCTAGTTCTTCGAGATGGTTATCATCAATCCAGCCCATACGCCAGCCAATTTCTTCAGGAGAGCCGATCGAGAGCCCCTGACGAGCCTGTACCGTACGAATAAAGCTCGTGGCATCTGCCAACGAATCGAAAGTGCCAGTATCTAGCCATGCTGTTCCACGGGGAAGGACCTCGACCTGGAGTTTTCCCTGCTCGAGGTAGACACGGTTAAGATCAGTGATCTCAAGCTCGCCACGGGGGGAAGGTTTGATAGCCTTCGCATATTCGACTACATCGTTATCGTAAAAGTACAGGCCGGGAATCGCGTAATCGCTCTTGGGGCGTGCCGGTTTTTCCTCGATGGAGATAGCCTTAAAGCTTTGGTCGAACTCCACAACACCGTAGGCAGTAGGATCTGCAACTCGGTAACCAAAGACAGCAGCTCCGTCTAAGTTATTATATTTACGGAGCTGGTTGCCGAGGCCCGGGCCATAGAAAATATTGTCGCCCAAAACAAGAGCTGCTGAATCATCCCCGATGTGTTCTTCACCCAGGATAAAAGCCTGTGCGAGGCCGTCGGGGGAGGGCTGAACTTTGTAAGTAAAGTTAACGCCGAACTGAGAACCATCCCCCAGTAGTCGCTGAAACTGGTCCTGATCCTGCGGAGTGGTGATAATCAGAATATCCTGAATACCCGCGAGCATGAGGGTAGAGATGGGGTAGTAAATCATCGGTTTGTCGTAAACCGGAGTGAGCTGTTTGCTGATGCCGAGTGTGATGGGGTGGAGGCGTGAGCCAGTACCACCTGCGAGTAAAATTCCCTTCATACCCCCATTCTGGCATGAACACCACATTTTTAGGGGCTATCGGAAACCCAAAATAAGGTGATTTGCCACTACTGTTAAAGTTATGGGAAATATTCTTGTTACCGGCGGCGCCGGCTTCATTGGCTCTAACTTTGTTCACTACCTGATTGAAAACACCGATCATGATGTAGTTGTTCTAGATAAGATGACTTATGCGGCTAACGAAATGTCACTCGCAGGCCTGCCAGCAAACCGCTTTGAACTTGTTAAGGGCGATATTGCCGATATGGACCTGGTTGACCCCCTGGTAGCCCAGGCAGATGCAGTTGTCCACTACGCAGCTGAGTCTCATAACGATAACTCGCTTAACGACCCCAGCCCCTTTATTCATACCAACCTGATTGGCACCTTTACCCTGCTTGAAGCAGTCCGTAAACATAAGACCCGTTACCACCACATTTCTACCGATGAGGTCTTTGGGGATCTTGAGCTTGATGATCCCGCTAAGTTCACTGAAACCACCCCCTATAATCCCTCATCCCCCTATTCCTCAACTAAGGCAGGTTCTGATCTTCTGGTTCGGGCCTGGGTTCGCTCCTTCGGTATTGAGGCAACGATTTCTAACTGCTCCAATAACTACGGGCCTTACCAGCATATTGAAAAGTTTATTCCCCGCCAGATTACTAATATTCTGGCTGGCATTAAGCCCAAGCTCTATGGGGAGGGGCTGAATGTGCGCGACTGGATTCATGCCTCTGATCATTCCTCAGCCGTCCATACCATTCTTGAAAAGGGAAAGATTGGTGAAACCTACCTGATCGGGGCTGACGGCGAAGAAAACAACATCAGCGTTTTGCGCACTATCCTGCGCCTGATGGGCCAGGCTGAGGACGCCTTTGAGCATGTAGTTGACCGGCCCGGCCACGATTTGCGCTACGCCATTGACGGTAGCCGCCTGCGTAAGGAACTGGGCTGGGAGCCCCAGTTCACCAACTTTGAGGCGGGCCTGGCTGACACCATTGCCTGGTACAGCTCTAACCGGGCCTGGTGGGAGCCCCTCAAGGCTGAGGTTGAAGCAAAGTACGCTAAGGCTGGCCAGTAATGCCCAAAGATTTATCTGTTCGCAGTACCGACATTCCCGGCCTGCTGATTATTGATATTCCCCAGCACGGGGATAACCGGGGCTGGTTTAAGGAAAACTGGCAGCGGGAAAAAATGCTTGCTGCTGGCCTGCCAGACTTTGGCCCGGTACAGAACAACATTTCCTTCAACGCAAGTGCCGGTACTACCCGGGGTATCCACGCTGAGCCCTGGGACAAGTACGTTTCGGTAGCTACCGGCCGTATCTTCGGTGCCTGGGTTGATCTGCGGGCAGGGGAGTCCTTTGGCAAGACGGTCACTGTAGAACTTGGCCCTGATACCGCTGTTTTTGTTCCCCGCGGGGTAGGTAACTCCTTCCAGACCCTGGAAGATAACACCGCCTACACCTACCTGGTTAATGACCACTGGTCGGCAGATGCCCAGGGGGAGTACTCTTTCCTCAACCTTGCTGATGAGACCGTAGCAATTGACTGGCCGATTTCCCTGGAGCAGGCTGAGCTTTCTGATAAGGATAAAAATCACCCCCGCCTGGCTGAGGTGGAGCCCCTAGCACCTGCCCCCTTGCTGGTGGTCGGCGCAAATGGCCAGCTGGGCCGTGAACTGGTCAAGCAGCTTGAAGCATCCGGTACACCCTATATTGCTGCGACTCGTGCGGAACTAGACCTGGCTCGCCCAGAAAGCTGGGCTAGGGCCTACCGCTGGCGTTCCTTGCGGGGAATTATCAATGCGGCAGCCTATACGGCTGTTGATCAGGCTGAAACCCCTGAGGGCCGCGCCCAGGCCTGGGCGGCTAATGCTAGCGGGGTTGCTGCCCTAGCTAGGGTGGCTGATGAGGCTGGTATTCCCCTGGTGCATGTGTCTACTGACTATGTTTTTGATGGCTCACTGCCCCTAGATGAAGAGTACACAGAGGATGCCCCGCTTGCACCGCTGGGTGTTTATGGTCAGTCTAAGGCCGCCGGTGAAATGGCTGTTCGGGCCCTAGCCCGCCACTATATTGTGCGTACCTCCTGGGTCATGGGCGATGGTAAGAACTTTATTGAGGTGATGCGTTCCCTAGCTGAGCGGGGCGTGAATCCTTCTGTGGTCAATGACCAGTATGGCCGGCCCACCTTCACCCAGGATCTGGCTGGAGCTATTTTGCACCTGCTGGAAAAGAACTGTGACTTTGGTACCTATCATGTCTCGAACACCGGTGAGGTCGTGACCTGGGCTGATTTGGCTCAGGCAGTCTTTGAGGCAACAGGACATTCAGCTGATCGGGTCACTCCTGTATCTACTGAAGACTACTTTGCCCAGGCAGACTTTTTTGCTCCTCGTCCTAGCAACTCAGCTATGGACCTATCGAAGATTCTTGAGGCAGGTTTCGTTCCAAGAAATCACTCACTTGCCCTCGCTGAATATTTTCAGACAAGTTTATAGTACTAGGTATAAAGGTAGTTAAAAATGGTAGCAAAATCAGTGGCAAAAGCTGTGGTTATCTCACTGGCGGACTCACCGCGTTTGGAAGGCTTTCAAAAATCCAATTGGGGTATAGATTTTGAGGTTTTTGATGCGGTAGATACTCGACAGGGGTATGTTCCTGAAGATTTCAATGTTGATGAATACAAAAAAAGAGCTTTAAAGGACCCGCGCCCTGCTGAAATTGGTTGCGCAATTAGCCATTACAGGGTTATTAAGGAGTTTGCAGAGGAACCTGGTAATCTGGGGGATTTTCTGCTGGTTGCAGAAGATGATGCCCGTGCTGTTGATGGATTTTTGGGTAAGCTGAACTCAGTTTTATCAGCAAAGGGTAAAAAAGATATTGTTATTTTATCAGAGCCTATTTTTGGTTCTATTAAAAACCTGAAATATTATGCTATGTCTTTGACGGCTAAGATTCTGCCTGGCGGGTACAGGATGGGCCACTATGCAGATAGGCTAGCTGGAGCTGGTCTATATCTCATTTCACGTGAGTCCTGTGTTAAGTATGTCGCTCAAGTGAAAAAAGCTGGTGGTGTCAGCTGGCTGGCAGATGAATATAATGTGAGTCCCTCAGAGAGCTCAGTTGAACTACCCTTCCATGTTCTGGACTTGCAGGTTGTTCGCCCTGGTCTAGCTGACTGGGAAGGGGAAACAACAATTCATGATATTGAAGGCTACAATCAGTTTAAGCAACGTAAATTAGCTGAACACAGTACCTCTGTTTCGGGTGTTATGGGAATTCTGAAGAAGGCTAAATCTAAGGCTAATATGACAAACTTTCTTTTGCTGAAAGATCTATTGGTCGTTAGTGCAAAGGATGTGGTTGGCAAGGCCGCTGCAAAGAGGTCTCGATAGGCCTGAAGTGCAGGGGTAGGAATCAACGCTTTTAGTAAGTCTCAAATCGTCAATGAATTCTACCAGTCTGTTTATTGTTATGGTTGAGATGCGTATGGAATATATGATGTCTGTTGCTAGGCAGGATTAGATTGGCTGGCCTCCTTGATATTTAGGTGGACTTTCTGTAGGATGAGTCGGGCTGTTGCGATAACAGCTAGAAAGCCAAGGCAGTGGAATGCCGGTGGGAGACCCCGGTAGGTCCGAACCTGACGGTGGCTGGTTAGAAAGCGATTTCTGGCGCCAGTTCACTCGAATCTTGGCACATCAACCTCTAACCAGAAGAAAGGATGGCCCTCATGACTGAGACCATCAAGATTTCCGCAACCCTTCGCACCGACTTCGGTAAGGGCTACGCCCGCCGCATCCGCATGGCCGGCGACATCCCCGCCGTCATCTACGGTCACGGTGAAGAGCCCAAGCACGTTGTACTGCCCGGCCACGCCACCACCCTGGCTGCCCGCGTTCCCAACGCAATCCTAGACCTAGACATCGAAGGTGACTCCCACCTGGCCATGATCAAGGACATCCAGCGCCACCCCATCCGCCCCGAACTGCAGCACATCGACCTGCTGACCGTTAAGCGCGGCGAGCGCGTTGAAATCGAGGTTCCCGTACACGTTGAAGGCGAGCCCGCTGTTGGCGCCGTTGCAAACCAGGAAGAAACCGCTCTGCTCGTTGAAGCAGACGCTCTGAAGGCACCCGAAGCTCTCGTTGTCAACATCGAAGGCCGCGAAGCAGGCGCCCACGTTCACGCTTCCGACGTTGAACTGCCCGCCGGCGTAACCCTCGTAGCAGACGCAGAACTGCTGGTCGTTAACATCTCAGAGCCCGAGGAACTCGACGTACCCGAGACCGGTGAAGAGGGCGAAAACGCTCCCGAGGGCGCAGAAGCTGACGCTCAGGTAGACGAAGCTAAGTAAGCTCTATAGCTACCTCACCCTTATAGAAGGCCCGTACCGTAGTCAACGACGGTGCGGGCCTTCTTGACTCGCTACACTTTTTGTATGCTTACCGCATTCTTGCGCCCTAGGAAAGGCGAAAATATGTCAGATGCATGGCTAATCGTAGGTCTGGGTAACCCCGGCCCCGAGTATGCAGCAACCCGTCACAACATCGGGCAGATGGTGCTCGATAAGCTCGCAAACACTGTGGGTGGTAATTTCAAGAAGCACAGTAAGGCACGAGCCCAGGTGCTTGAAGGACGCCTCGGTGTGGGGGGTGCAAAAGTTGTGCTGGCTAAGCCCCTGACCTACATGAACGTATCGGGCGGTCCGGTATCTGCACTGGCCCGGTTCTACGGTATTGACCCTGAAAAGATCATTGTGGTGCACGATGAGCTTGATATTCCCTTTGATTCCATCAAGCTGAAAATCGGTGGGGGAGAGGGTGGCCATAACGGTTTGCGCGATATTAGCAAGGCTCTGGGGACTAAGAACTACTACCGGGTGCGTACAGGTATCGGTCGCCCTCCGGGGCAGATGCAGACTGCAGATTTTGTGCTGAAGCCTTTTACAACCGCGGAGAAGAAAGATTTACCCTTCCTCATCTCTAATGCAGCTGACGCCACAGAAATGCTGATTAAAGAGGGTCTGCTGGCTACTCAGCAGCGATATCACACACAATAGAAAGGAACGCGATGCATAAAATCTCTTCACCCTCTACACCTCTCACACTCAGAGCGGCAATCCTTCAGTCAAAAAATTCTCTTAATTTTATCCGGTTTTTATTAGCGGCATTGGTTATCTGGGGTCATGCTTATCCGTTGACAAGCGGTGGGAATTCTCGGGTGGAATTTATTTCTGCAATGGCTGTTAATTTATTCTTTTGTATATCTGGCTTCCTTATCTTGGCCAGCGCACAGCGATCTGGACCTTTATCTTATCTATGGAGAAGGTTTTTAAGAATATTCCCTGGTTATTGGGTATCTCTTTTCTTTGTTATTGTTGTGGCTGTTCCCATCTCTTATCTGCTGGGAACATCTCAATTCGCTTGGGATACAGAAAAGAGTTTAGGTTACTTTTGGGAGAATTTTAATCTCTATAATCTTCAATTTGCTATTGAGGGAACTCAAATCGGTCTCCCTTACCAGGCATGGAATGGTTCTACTTGGACCCTCTGGTATGAATTTGTAGCATATCTCTGTCTCATCCCGCTGGCTTATTTACCCTATGTTAGAAATTTTCAGAGAGTCACTATCACTGTTGCTTTTGTAGGAAGTCTTTTAATGTACCCTGTATTAGATGCTGCGGACGCAACCACCACTATGTATTGGAGTTTTGCCCGTCTGGTGCCAATGTTTCTTGCTGGTTCACTGCTTTATGTTTGGGGTGATTATATTAAAGTTAGAAAACCTTTAGTAGTTGTTGCAGTAGTTTTGACAATTATTCTTCATTATTTTGATAATGTATATCTTATGAACACCCTGCACTTAATTTTTGCCTATGGTGTGCTGGGGCTAGCCGCAATTCTTAAGATTTACTGGGGGTATAAAAATGACCTGTCCTATGGTGTATATATCTATGCCTTCCCTGTTCAGCAACTTTTGGTCGCATCAGGAACAGCTAGCCTAGGTATCGCGCTTAATACTTTTCTCACATTGGTTGTTACGATGGGGCTTGCTTATCTATCGTGGAACTTTGTCGAAAAGCCCTGTATGGGCCTAAAAAGACTGGTGCCAACTAATCGGTAATTTGTATCTTTGCAGAGGATAGTGGTAGCTGTGCTTGCTATTGGTAGTCAGACCTAACTACCAATTCCGCCCGGCAGGGAATAGGCTAGAAAAACATGCCGTTATACCAGGCGTACCCAACGGAAAGGCAAAGACAGTGGCCAGCAGCTACCGCACTCCCGCCGGAGCAGAGCTCACCAACGAACTCGTCACCGACCTGCGCAAGGACTACCCCATCCTCAGCCGTGAGGTCAACGGCCACCCCCTGGCCTACCTCGACACCGGAGCCACCAGCCAAAACCCCCTACAGGTCCTCGACGCCGAACGTAATTACTACCTCGGTGCGAACTCAGCTGTCCACCGCGGCGCCCACACCCTCGCCGTTGACGCCACCGACGCCTTCGAGGACGCCCGCCGCACCGTCGCCTCCTTCATCGGCGCCGCCGAAAACGAGCTGGTCTGGACCTCCAACGCCACCGAATCCCTCAACCTGCTTACCTACTCCTTCGGCAACGCGTCCGCTGGAATCGGTGGGGACGCCGCCGCCCGCTTTGCGCTGGGAGAGAGCGACGAAATTGTCACCACCGAGCAGGAACACCACGCCAACGTCATTCCCTGGCAGATCCTGGCAGCCCGCACCGGCGCCACCCTGCGCTACATCCCCGTCACCGATGAGGGCCTCATCGACTACGAAGCTGCCGAGTCCATCGTCACCGACCGCACCCGCGTCCTCGCCTTTACCCACGTCTCAAACGTGGCAGGCTCTATCACCGACGTCGACTTCATGGTCTCACTCGCCAAGAAGGTCGGGGCCATCACCGTACTGGACGCCTGCCAGTCGGTACCCCACATGCCCGTTGACGTTAAAAAACTCGGCGTGGACTTCGCAGCTTTCTCTGCCCACAAGATGCTCGCTCCCACCGGTATCGGAGCCCTCTACGGCCGCAACGAGCTGCTTGAAGCAATGCCCCCCTTCCTCACCGGCGGCTCCATGATCACCAAGGTCACCATGACCGAAGCCGAATGGATGCCAGCCCCCATCAAATTCGAGGCAGGAACCCAGCGCGTCTCCCAGGCCGTAGCCTGGGCCGAAGCCGTACGCTACCTCCAGCACCTTGGCATGGAGCAGGTGCATGCCTGGGAGTCCAAGCTCGGCCAGCTCCTTGCCGACGGCGTGAGCTCAATCCCCGGCGTCCGCCTCATCGGCCCGGCAGCAGGCCAGCCCCGAGCCGGACTCACCTCGGTACATGTCGAAGGCGTGCACCCCCACGACGTCGGCCAGCTCCTCGACGAAAAGGGTATCGCCGTGCGCGTAGGCCACCACTGCGCCCAGCCTCTGCACCGGGCACTTGGGCTCACCGCCTCAACCCGCGCCAGCGCCTACATCTACAACACCACCGATGACGTAGAACGCTTCATCGAAGAACTCGCTAAGGTGCGCCGCTACTTCGGCTACACCGACTAAAGATAAGCGCAACTAGCCCCCCACCGTGAAAGAAGGACACCGACTATGAGCGGCCTTGAACAGCTCTACCAGCAAATCATTCTGGAACACTCCAAACAGCGCTCCGGCGAAGGTCTCATCGACCCCGCCGACGGAACCCGCGCCGCAACCAACCACCAGTACAACCCCACCTGCGGCGACGAAATCAACCTGCGCGTCATCCTCAATGACGACGGGAACACCATCGACTCCATCTCCTGGGTAGGCGACGGTTGCTCTATCTCCATGGCCGCAGCCTCCGTACTCTCAGAAATGGCCCCCGGCATGAGCACCCAAGAATTTCAGCAGCTCGTCGACGACTTCCGCGAAATGCTCCGCTCCCGCGGCCAAATCGAGCCCGATGAAGAAGTCCTCGGCGATGCCGCCGCCTTCGCAGGCGTCTCCAAGTTCGTAGCCCGCGTGAAATGCGCCATGCTCTCCTGGGTAGCGGCCGAAGAAGCCACCAAAGAAGCAGCCGTCTAACCCGGCATAAAATCCCAGCTCAGCGCACAGAACCCACCCCAAGCGTCCGCCCCGCAAGGGCGCTACAGGGTGGGTTTCTTGTTACCCTAACCACGCTCTGACCTGGGCTGTCCCCCAAAGTGCCCCCGGCAGCGTCCTTACCCTGCCCCGCACCTTAACGTAGGGTTAAGGGAGAAACACACTCGTACTACCGCGTGCTCGCACCGCGCTCATACGCACACCTGGGGGACCCATGAATATCGGCTATGCTGCCGGCGCCTTCGACCTCTTTCACGTAGGCCACCTCAATATCCTGCGCCAAGCTAAGAAAAGCTGCGACTACCTCATCGCCGGAGTGGTCTCCGACGAAATGCTAGAACTCACCAAGGGCCGTAAGCCCATCGTGCCCCTAGCCGAACGCATGGAAATCGTCTCCCACATCGATTTCGTAGACGAAGTGCGCGCCGAAACCGTGGTCGACAAGCTCGAAACCTGGGAGCAGGTGCGCTTCAATACCTTCTTCAAGGGCGACGACTGGAAGGGCACCCAGCGCGGCATCGACCTGGAAAACCGCTTCGCTGAGGTCGGCGTGCAGGTAGTCTACTTCCCCTACACCGCCCATACCTCCAGCACCAAGCTGCGGGCAGCACTTGAAGCGCTCAACACCCCTGTCGCCGCTGCTGCGTAACTGCTTCCTGCCCTAGAGCAAAGCCCAGACATAATGAAGGACGCCCCGCCCTCCTTCCCCCTCAGAGGGGAGTGGAGAGCGGGGCGTCCTCGGTATCTAAAAGCTCTTAGTAGTTAGCCTTGATGTACTCTTCAGCGCTGGTGCCCAGGGCTGAGAAAACGCGGCCAATCTGGGGCTCAGCGGCAGCAGCAATCTTCTTGCCTACCAGGGGAATGGAGCACTTGACCTCACCGTCAACCTTAACTTCGGTGGTCTCACCTGCGGGGGTCAGGGTCTGGGTTGCGTTACCGGTAACGGGGATACCCTTGACAGTGACCTCAGAAACTACGGTGCGGGAGCCGTCTGCTGCGGGAGCTGAGACGCGGTCAACCTGAGAAACGGTCACACCGTTGGATACACCGGGGAGCTTCTTTGCCATATCGGGGATGCGGTCTGCGGGGATAGCGCGCACGGTGGTGGCGGTGAAGGCGCCGGCGGGGTCGCCATCAACTGAGAAGGACTCGAAGGAAATACGGACCTTTTCGCTAGCGAAGCGAGCAAAGTTCTCATCGGCAAAGGCACGGATGACGTTGTCGATAGAAGCGTTGATAGTGGTTGAACTCTGAACAGCCATGGGCTCTCTCTTTCAGGGCGGTGATAAAGCGGTCGAGCCCTATTCTACGGGGTTAGCTTCAGGGCTTGGAAGCTAGGGGCAGCTTTGCTTACTGAGAGCGGAATCCCGCAAGAATCTGGGCTGTGCGGCGGATAAAACCGCTGTTATAGGCTGTGCCCAGTGCTTCTAGCTCCGCTGAAAGATTATCTGCCGCCTGGTCGCTACCGGGCACGCGGTAGGTTCCCCGGAGCGAACCGGGGTCGGCAAAGGCCGCATCAAGCTTGTTCCTCAGATCTTCGGGGCTGGTAACAACGATAGCTTCACCGTGGGTTTCCATGACCCGGGAGAACTCGACCTGGTGGTTATCAACGACCTCATCACGTTCTGCTACCCGGGGCACGGCCAGGGGAATAGCCCCGACCTCACGGGCATCGAGAATCGACCCCGGGCCACCCTGAACCAGCACTACCTTGGCAGCCCGGTAAAGATCAAGCAGGTCGGCGCGGGGCATACGTTCGACGGCGTCCGCATGCTGGGGAGGCGCGGTGAAACCGTGCTGCACCAGTGCCGTGACCTCCGGATGATCTGCCAGGTAGGAATCAACCCACTGAACCAGCCGGTCAAAGTGGTGATGGTCGGTGCCCAGAGACACCACCAGATCGTAAGCCTTAGCCTGGGCGGCGTCGGGGTGCGGGTTTTCTGTCACGGCAGCCTCCTAGAGAATATGGCCGATATTGACGGCTTCGGGGAAGGTTTTCTTCTGCTCATCCCACTGCACCACAAAGAGGTCGCTCATGGGGTAGCACATGCGGCCGGTGAGGGTGGGCATGGTGATACGGTCGTAGGCCTCGATGAAAACGGTCTTGATGCCCAGCAGCTTAGCAATAATAAAGAAGGGCACAGCGACCGCGGCTCCGGTGGAGACCACCGCATCGGGACGTTCCTTGCGCAGGACCCGCCAGGCTACCCCGATATTGCGAATAGCGTTAGGAATATTGCGGGTGGTAGGGAAGTGCACCCAGTAGGTGCGCTCGCCCTCTAGAGCTGCTTTGACTTCGGGCAGCTCGAAGGTAGCCCAGGCACGGTCGTGTTCTTTCCAGAATTTATCGAGGGCAATGAGCTGGGCCAGGTGGCCGCCAGCGCTTGCAGTGAGGAGTACTTTCATGGCTGTTTATTTCTGGGTGGGAGTGTCAAAGTAGACGGGAATGACCTGGGTGGAACTGCCCGGGGTGAGCTCGTCGAAGAGTCGCTGGGCGCTCTTGACGGTGCTCTTAGAGGTGAAGGGCAGAAGCAGCACGCGGGTATGGTCAGCAGCCAGCAGGACCTTAGACGTAGAGGCAGAAGCGGGAGCATCGATAATTACCGGCGAGTTCTGCTTGATGTAATCTTTGAGGTTCTCAAGGCCCAGGGCGTTGAAGGTGGCGGCGTCAGCAATGGTGTAGTTGCTATCGGTAAGGACGCCGGTGAGCAGGGAGGTCAGTGACGCCGCTGCGCGCGGGGTGGGGGAGAATACGGTAATACCGCGCAGGTCGGCGTTCTTGAGGCGTCCGTCGGCCACACCGATTCGACGCAGCAGCTGGGAAGCTGATTCGTTTTCGGCACCGCGGGCAATGATGGAGACGGGGGCGCTTGAGATTTCTGAGAGACGTTCTGAGTAGCCCAGGGTGCGGTTCGTGCGGTCTACAACGTAGGCTGCGAAGATGCCGATGAGCAGACCCATGGCGCCACCGATGAAGATGGTCTGAGCCAGGCTAAAGTTTGAGGGGGCGTCGGGCACCTGGGCCTCTGAAATGATGGTACCGCTGTCGGTGGAGGTTGCTTCCAGGGTCAGAATTGCCTGGTCAACAAGACCTTTATCCATACCACCGGAGACAGCGTCGATGTTATCCCGAGTCTCTTCGCGGCTAGCACGCAGGGTGTCTGAGCGGTGGGCGAGGTAGGCTCGAGCAACGGTGTTCGCGATATCTGCGGATTTCTGTGCATCATCGGTGTTGACGATGATATCGAGAATGGTGCTATTCGAATGACCGGCAGCGGTAACCTGATCTTTGAGATCGGCTACGTCCATACCCAGCTCATCTGCTGCCGCCTGAAGAACCACACGGGACGAAGCAATAGCTTCCTCGGTATCCATATCGATGGAGTTGAGGGCTGAACGTAACCCGGTTGCGCCTGCACTGGGCTGGGTGACGTTGATGACGGCCTTGGACTCGTAGGAGTTAGGCAGCGCTAGACCTGCTACTGCGCCCAAGACCGCGAAGATGAGGGCGCTGATGAGCACAACAATTTTGTGGCGTAGAATGCGGCGGACGGCGGCCCCCAGCGAAATGGGGGTAGCCTGCTGGTCGTTGGCTCTGGCTCGTGATGAGCGTTCCATGTGTGTTCCTTCCCTAGGAGTGTATGGGCCTAGCGGCGAAGTTTGCGAGTGATTGATGTGACGAGAGATTCAAGGCCGATTGCTCGGCGGAAGCGGTAGATGAGAGCTAAGTAGAGGGGGATAAGAAGCAAGGCATAGGCAGCTAAGGCTAGCAGGCTCTGCCCCCAGATGAACACCGTGGCAGCTGCCCCCAGCCCAGGTGCCAGAGCTGCCAGGAGCATCACCGGTAGCACCTCACCGAGGCGCGGGCGGATGCCCAGCTTGCCGTAGACCTGGGCAGTAGCTAGACCGCAGTCGGTCAGGACGGCTGCCGCCCAAGCAGTTGCTGCACCGGTAAGACCCCAGAGCGGTATAAGCGTTAGGTTCAGTACAAGCGCCACCGCGAGAGCCGACAGCTTGTTGTAGAGCTGCCAGCGGGCGCGTCCGCTCATGAGCAGAACCGACTGCACCCCGCCTGCTGCCATCTGCACCAGCATGGCAGCCCCGATGATGTAGAAAAGTGGGGCACCAGCGCTAAAACCATCGCCGAAGAACCCCAAAAGCACCGGGCCGAAGGCAGCGAGGGTGATGAAGAAAGGCCAGCCAACAGCAATGAGAATACGGGTAGCTGAGACAAAAATCTGGCGGGCCCGAGCCTGGTCACCGGTAGCGATAGCGGCAGAGATATCGGGGCCGGTCACCACACGGGCGGTGTGCTCCACCATGGCCCCCACCCGCACACAGCGGTTGACAGCCCCGTAGACGCCGCTGGCAGCAGGCCCCAGGAAGAGACCGATCAACAACACGTCAATCCATTCGAGGAGAGCTTCGACCATGGCTGAGACGCCGCGAGCTGAGCTAAAAGCCCAGAAAGAGCGGGCAGACTCAGGCGCGGCTACAGCGGTAGGGGGCACCTGCTCAACCGCCAGGTGCTTGGCCTGGTAAGTGGGAATGTCCTCCTGCTGGGGCATATATTTCCGTACCCACAGTGCTGCCACCGCAAAAACCACCAGCAAGGGCAGAGCCCAGGCAAGGGCCAGGTAAGCGATAGCGCCCGAGAAAGCTACAGCCAGGAGCACAGCCCCGATACGCAGGGTCGGTAGCAGGGCTGACTGCAAGAAAGTGAACTCAACCGTATGCCCCAGCCCGCGCAGGGCACCAAAGCACAGGGTCATCCAAGCCGCTACCACCACAAAGGGGGCAGAGACGAGAACCGCGGCGCGGACGTCCGCCCCCAGATTCGGGGTCACAGCTGGCAGCGCACAGAGCAGGGCCCCTAGAGCTAGCACCAGGGCAATGACGGTTGCCGGGCCGACAGCAAAACGCATGAGCTGGGGCAGGCTAGAGTAACGGCCCACGGCGCGCTGAGCGCTCATGGTACGCACCAAGCCGGTGTCGGCCCCAAAAACGCAGAGAGAGGTAGCAATCGCAAAGAAAGCCATGACCTGGAAGAAGGCGCCAGCCCCGGCCTGCCCCACCCCATTAGAAACAATCAGGGTAGCTACAAAAGCCGCGGCAGAACCGTACATCACATAGAGCGATGAAAAAGCACCGCTACGCGCAAGTGACCTAGCCATCAGAGCCCCTCCCCGTACATACGGGAGCGCATCATCAGGGCAACCGATAGCATCAGCACGGTCAGCTGGATAACGTCAAAAGAGTAGAAGAAAACCACAGCCAGAGCAGCGACAATCACCGAGTGCACCCACATACCGGTAATCGAGGCGATATTCCAGGTGTTGATCAAAACCGAGACCACATAGAGCAGGAAAAGCCCCAACCCTACAAACCCAAAGCAGAACATCAGCGCCCAGACCTGACCCTGGGTACCCATCGACACACCCACACTGTCGGCCATCTTCGAGGTGCCGTAACCCACCAGCGGAGAGCGCAGGGTGTACTCAAAGGTCAGCTCGTAGAGCGAAGCGCGGCCACCGGTAGAGTCAGAATACTCCTGACGGCCCAAAATATCCTCGACAGCACCAGAAACTAGCAGGTAGGTCACCACGCCAACGCCCAGCACCGCACCGATACCGAGCGCCCGCCAGTCACCCTTGAGTAGGAGCCGGAAGAGCACATAGGCAAAAGCTGACCCCAGACCAATAAACATACCCCGGTTAGAAGTAGCCACAGCAGGCACCAGCGACAGAGCCACCGCAAAACCCAGCCCCAGCTGAATCTTCTTCGAGTGCACACCGGTCATCACCGCAAACACCACAGGGGTCAGCAGCGCGTAGGCCAGGCCCCAGGAGTTAGCGTAGGGGAAGGGCGCGGACGGGCGGATATAAGCCACCTCAGCGCCCCAGGGCCACTGCACCTCAGCCATCGGCGGAAGCACATAGTCCTTCACCAGCTCGTTATTGAGCAGGGCCCCCGGCAGGACGAAACTCATCGGGGTCGGCAGACGGAAATCGGGGAAGGCCAAGGCCAGGTACCCCAAAATCACCACCGTGAACCAAATCGTCAGCAGCCCACCCAGCATGATGTGGTTGGGAATGCGCTCGCGGGCATTGAAGAAGTAGAGCGTGTAGATACCCACGTTAAAGATATTCATGTAGCGCTGGAACCAGCCCAGGAACTCTGAAGCGGTATCAACCGAAACCACACAGATAAGGCCCCAGAACATCAGAGCGAACCAGATCCACATGGTGGAGTGCACCAGCACATGGCGGCGCATGACCATGAGCACAATCATCGATGCTGCAAGAAGGGTAGGCGCAAACTGCATCATGCCCATGGCCCACACGAGTGGGAAGCCGTAGAGCAGAACCAGAATGGGCCAGGCAGGCAGGGGAGCTCCTGCGGTAGGAGCAACAGCAGATAAAAACCTGTTGTGCCTGTGAGTCGGGGTAAGCACGGTCATGGGGCTAGAGGCCTCGACCGGTCTTATTCACAGCCGCCAAAAGTGCAGAGGGGCTCACCAGACCCAGGGCAACAGGCAACGCAGCCCAGGCTCGTAGCTGCGCGGGATCACGGCGCAGCGTAGCTCGTACATAGGCAAGAGCCAGCTTTTTATTCCCCAGCGCAGCGTGAATAAAAGCAATCTGCCCCGATATGCGGGCAAGACCCTTGGGGTCGCATTCAAACTCGGGGAACTTACGCAGCAGGTAGGTGAGACCCGCGGCCATGTTCTCCCACTTGCCAGCAAAGAAGGACGGGCGATCCCACAGAATCAGTACCAGCGGCTTTTCGACCGAGTAGATATCACCGAACTTGGTGGCGCGCAGAAGAAGGTCGTAGTCCTCACCGTAGGCAGCCGGGAGGTCCTCGTCAACGAGCCCCACGCGTCCTAACAAATCTGAGCGGCGGTAGAGCATCGCCGAGGGGTGGATTTCGGTGATGCGGGACCGGAGAAAATCAGCAAAGGTGGCGCGGGCGGGAGCTAAACGGTCAATATCTTTACCGCCAGAGCGCACCCGGATACCCGAAGAAATTGCAATTGCCTGCGGGGCACGCTGCCAGAGCTCTAGCTGGTCAGCGAGCTTGGTCGGAAGCCAGTAATCATCGTCGTCGCAGAAGCCAAGAATGTCTCCGGCAGCAGCTTCAATACCGGTGTTACGGCCACCGGCTAGACCCTGGGGGCGGGTATTAGGGATAGTGCGCAAGGAGCGGTTCTCAGGAATCTGAAGATCTGCCAGCGGGTCAATCTCAACGTGGTCAAAGACCACCAGCACCTCAACCGGGCCGGTATAAGTCTGTTCGAAAAGAGCGGTAACCGCGGTACGCAGAAGCTCAGGACGCTTGCCGTTCGTGGCGATAATGACGGAAACACTCTGCATTAGGCACCTACCGGCTGAGCGAGGGTAACAAATTTACGGCGCATGGAAAGCAACACGGTGGCAGCATTGGCAGCAAAGAGCAGGCCATAGACCAGCACGAAGCCAAGACCTGTGCCCCAGAAGATAAAAATCCAGCAGAAGGTACCGGCATCCATGTGCAGGTTGACGAAAGAACGGAGGGTGCCCCCGGTTGCAGGGGCAGCAGTACCCCGATTATTGCGTAGCTGTTCAGCCAAAATCTGGCTCATGAAATGCCCCGTGACCAGTACCGTAAAGGCAAGAGGAAGCCACCATAGCTGCCAGCCGGTTACGGGGAAGGCCTGCGGGTACTTGATGAAGCCCACCAGAATTGTCAGATGCATCGCGGGAGTACGCATAGCGTCAACCACGTGGTCGAGCCACTCGCCAGCAGGGGAGGACGCCCCCGTAACGCGAGCAACCTGACCGTCCGCCGAATCCAGAGCGTAGCCCAGCGCGAACAGCAGAGCTACCCCCACACCCAGTAAGAGAGAAGGCGGGAAGAAAATCATCAAGAGCATACCCAACACAGAAACGGTGGCGCTGAGAGCTGTGACCCCGTTGGGGCCAAGACCAATCTTGACCGCAGCCGCAGCAAAGATACGGGCAACACGGCGGTTGACCCAGCGAGTATAGGCGGGCACCCCGACCCCGGACTTCTGGGCAGAATTCAGTTGCGTCAGTGTTTCCCTAAACCCACGGGGGGCCAAAGTGCGAGTGCTAGTCATAAACCCTAGTTAATCCTTGAAAGTGTGTGCGAGATAGGCGTGGCACTGGGCCATAAGCAGAGCTGCCACCGTGCGAATGTCAGGAGCTCACCCGAGAGAAACACGCCCGAGTACTTAATTTTAGGTGAACAACTGTGCCAGCCATAGGTGAAAACTAGCCCACAAAACTATGACCTTCAATATGTTCTTACCCTAGATCCGCCGACTCATCCTGTCGGGGTGAATACCGGCGTCCGCCTCTGCCGTCTTGAAGAAAAAGACGTGGCCCGTGCTCATCGAGCACGGGCCACAGACTCTTACCAGCAGGTATATGCCTTACTTAGTGCGCAGAACAGCTTCCATATCGAAGGTAGCGCTCTCGGAGCGACGGTAAGAGTGAACCTCAACAGCAATCACATTCTTACCCTGGTTCAGCTGGCTAGCAGGCACAACCACAGTAATCGGGGTTGCCTTGGCCAGTGAGTAGGGAACAGCCTTCCGCGCCGGGGTGTTGGGAGCTGCGTTAGCCATCAGGTTGGTGCGGTTGACCTCGCGACCGTTGACGTAGATAGCGAGACCATCATCGGCGTAGGTGGTCAGTACCAGCTCCTGGTTGGCCTGGGGAGTCAGCTGCATCTCCTTGCGTAGGAACATCGACATAGGCTGATTGTAGTAGGCGAACTGGACGCGGTTTGCCAGTGAGAATTCGCCCCAACCGATGGAGGTCGGTGCAACGTACCACTGACGGGCGGTGTTATAGGCGTAGTTGGTGTTACGCCAGGTCTTGTCGTATTCGTTGGTGAGTACGAAAGCGATATCCCAGTTATCGCCCGAGGCAACAACCTTCTGATCTGCAGGCTTGACCGGTTCAACCGGAGCAACAGGCTCAGCGGGAGCGGGGTTTTCCTCAACTACCGGGGGAACCGGCTCCTCAGTGATTTCTTCAATGGGCTTCACATTCGGGTTATCGGGCTGAGTGGGGGCCTCAGTGGTGGGTTCTGCGGTAGGCTCTGCGGTGGGCTCAGCTGGAGCTTCGGTGGTGGGCTCAGCAGTAGGCTCAGCCGGAGCTTCGGTTGTGGGTTCAGCAGTCGGCTCAGCAGGTGCTTCGGTGGTGGGCTCTACCGTGGGCTCAGGAGTGGGCTGAGGCTTAGCCGCTACAGCGACCGGGGTAGAAGCAGAGACGTTACCGGCAGCATCGGAGACGCGGACGAAGTAGCGAGCGTCTTCGGTGGTGGGCAGCTTGTAGCTGGTGTCCGCCGTTGAAGCAATCACGCGGTTATCGCGCAGAATCTGGTAGGTGACACCGCGCTCAGAAACACCGGTCCATGACAGGGTATCGGTGGTTCCGTCGGTGGTGACGGAGAGGTTGGACGCGGTAGCCGGAGCAGTAGAATCAGCGGGCGCGTAGCGGGCGAAACCGACAGTCTGCTGCACACCGTTGTAGCCCAGGGAGCGGGTGATATCGCCGCCAACCCAGAGGGTGCCGGTGGAGTCGGTGAAGGACGCCCAGATACCGTGACCGCGCTGGCCCTGCAGGCTGGGATTGAACTGGGGCAGAATCTCGCCGGTCTGGGCATCAAATGCAGAAATCAGACGGATGGTGTTCACACCGCTGTAAGTGGGTGCGTTCCACGGATTGTCGTGGGTGGTTGCACCGTAGTAAATCCAGTCGCCACAGTGGCAGGCGGCGTAGAGCACGTTATTGCTATCGAGTGATAGGTCCTGGAAGTCGCCGCCGCTCTTGGTGATAGCAGTGGTCAGACGGTTGCTTAGATTGGACTTATCGTACTGGGCAACGAGATGTTCAGCACCCGCAGTCCAGATAGTTGATCCGGCATCCTGCACATCGAACTGGAAGCCATCGCGATGGGTGGGGTTGGTGGCACGGTGAGACAGGGTCCACTCCCAGTTCTGGGCTGCCTTGCCGTCGGTGGTGTTGATGTAGGCCAGCTTCCATGCACGCTGGTCGTTGAGGGTTGAGAAGTAGCCGGCGATAGCGACACCCTCATCGCTTGCCGAAACACCGTTGACGGTACCGTTGGTCACGGGGCGCCAGGACCAGTCAACCGAGTTGTCGTTCAGACGGAAACGGGCGATGTTCTTGGAGTAGGCGTAGGTATCTGAGGTGGCACCCTTAACGTGGGTGAAGTTACCGCCGATGTAGACATAGTTGCCCTGCACATCGATAGCTTTGACGAAGGAGGTGCCGCTGGCGTTGCGGTTGACAACGTCCCAGCCCAGTGAGGTGTCGGTTGCACCGGTGACGGGGTCCAGAATGACAAAGCCGTTAGAGGGTTGACCGTTGACCCGGGTGAACTCGCCACCAACTGCCAGTTTGCCGTTAGGGAGGGGTGAAATAGCCTTGACCTGGCCGTTGAGCTGGGGAGCGAAGGAACGAACCAGCTCGCCGGTATTGACGTTGTAGCCAGCGATGAACTTCTGCTGTACCTTCTCGCCGGTGGTGGCGTTTTCGACAAAGGCGAAGTCGCCGCCGGTGTAGACGGTATCACCCAGCTGGTTAATGGCCTGGACGCGGGTGTTCAGCTCACTGGTGGAACCGGTGCCGCTGTTAGCGCTGGTACGCCAAGTGACGCGGGATGAGAAGCTAGCGGGCAGCGCACGTTCGGTAGCTGCTGCGGTACCGCTATCTGCGATGTCGGTCAGGTTCAGGTCAGCCTGGGTAAGTTTGGGGCGGACGAAAACCTGGGTGAAGGGGATACCGTAGCCGGTACCGCGAGGGCCCCACAGGTAGGAGGCGGCGGTATCGGTGCCCTGGACGTTGCGACCAAAGGCGAAGCCAATCTTCCAGGACTGGTTGCTTCGGCCGTAGAAGTTGTTGGAGTAGTAGTAGTCGTTATCGTTGGAGATACGGTTGACTGAGGTGGCTACGGATCGGTCAGCGCCCAGCGAAGGGTCATTATCGTAGCGGATGCTTTCCCAGGGGTGGTAGGCAGAGAGGGTCCACGACCAGTTTTCAGTCTTGGTGCGCTTGGCGTACATGTTCTGCCAGGCGGTGCCGGCGGCATTACCCGCGCGGTAGAAGCGCACGCCGTCCTCAAGGTCCTGTACCTTGGTGTCGCCCAGCAGGGCGTCCACGGTGGAGGAGGGAAGCTGGACAGGGGAGAAGGCATCGGTGCCGTCGGGGTTGGTTGCCAGCTCGCGGGGGTCGCCCTTACCGGCGTAGTCCTCGCTCCAGCCTTCACGGCCGCGGCCAATCATGACCCAGCCACCGCCGTTGGTTTCCTGGTCACAGTAGAACTGGGCGGGGGCGTCCATTTCGTCGGTCCAGAGCCAGTAGGCGCCGGACTTGGATTCGGGGTCGTTCTGCTTGATTTCCCAGCAGGACGCCGCTGCGGTTTCGGTAGTGAGACCGTTGGCTACATACTCGTTGGTTGCAATAGCACCGGGGATGACGGAGACGCCAACGCCCAGGGCAACCGCACCAACGGCGATCTTAGTAAACAGTGAGGGTTTTTTCATGTGTGTTTAGCAATCTGCGTTGTTGGGGAAGTCGTGGGAAGCAATCTTCCATTCCCCGTTGTTTTCGACCAGAGTAAAAATGTTGAGTGAGCGGGGGAACTGGTTGGAACTGACGGTGTTACCCGCAGCATCTACAACTTTGACTCCCGAGGAATCGAGGCAGACTTCCATGATTTTGGCTGCCTGGCCGTTGTACTCACCATCGGCGATGCGGGGGGTGCCCACGACGGTTGAGGTTCCCTCAACATGCCAGCCTGACTGGGCGTACTCGGTTGCGGTAGCAAGGTACTGGTCAAGGGCTGTGCCGGTGGCTGCTGCTTCAAGCTGCGCTGTGGTTTCTGCAGAGACGTAGCTATCAACCGCGTTTTCGTTGGCTTGAACGCTTTCGGTATCGCTGGAAATTTCTTCCCCGGTGCTGTTTGCATCGCTGGACCCGGTAGCTGGTTCAATTCCGCCGAGCGCCCCTTGGATAGCGGTGTAGAGCTGTTCGGTGGTTTGAACTTCTTCGGTGTCTACAGCGGCTTCGCTCGCTTCAGCGAGGGCTTCGGAACCCGCGAAGTTTTCGGTGAGCGTTTCACCGGCGCTATTTGTTGCGGTTGCTGCTGCAGAGGCTGAGCTTGAAGCGCTTTCGGAGCTGCTAGCGTTGCTGTCGGATGAGCCGCAGGCCGCCAGGGCCAGGGTTGCACTGGCGCACAGGGCAAGGACGCCGGTGCGCAGGCTGGGCGCGCGCAGGGCAGCAGAGAGGGGTGTCCCTAATTGTTTCATTAAGTCCCTAAAAGTTGTGGTGCGTGGTGGGGTAAAGCTCGCTGGTGCTCCGTGCGAAAGGAGTGGGGTTTTGCCAGAGTGCTTTACCGGTCATCTCATACTACCGGTTGGTCCTCGGGTGGGTTAATAGCCTTAGGCGGAAAAGATGGGGTTACTCGGTAGTAACTTATGGGGACAAGAATGGTTTTCCTCGAAAATACTATTGGTGTTTATCACACTTGTATTAGTTATTTTCTTGAATAGAGGTTTCTACCGTCTTAGCGGTTTAGCCCTTAGGGTAGTGAAGATGCCTGTGGGATAATGGAGCCTGCACCAACCGGCCTTACCCCAGGGGAGCGAAGATGTCACTGAGCGGCCTTGCCCAAGCCCTCACCCACGAGCCCAGCTATACCGCAATCATCACCCAGGCAGGTGCAGACCCCAAAGCCCGCCTCGATGAATTTCTGATTGGCTCTCCTGACGGGGCCAGGCCCTTTCTGCTTGCCGGTATAGCCCAGCAACTTGCCACCCAGACCGAGCCGACCCCGCCCGTCCTGCTAGCTGTCACCGCTACCGACCGCGAGGCTGAAGATACCGTCACCGCCCTAGAATCGGTGCTAGAGCCTGGGCAGGCCCAGCTCTTCCCGGCCTGGGAAACGCTGCCCCATGAGCGTCTCTCCCCGCGAAGCGATACCGTGGGCCAGCGCCTAGCGGTCTTGCGCGCCCTCGCCGAGGGGGGTGCGTCCGCTCCCCGGGTGCTCGTTGCCCCTATCCGCTCGGTGCTACAGCCCCTGGTCGCAGGTCTCGAAAAAATGCAGCCGGTGACCCTGCGGGTCGGCGAAGAACAAGACTTTGATGCCCTGATTAAATCTCTCGCATCGGCCGCCTATTCCCGCGTTGACCTGGTGTCAAAGCGCGGAGAATTTGCCGTACGCGGCGGTATTATCGATATTTTCTCACCGACCGCTGCCCACCCTGCCCGCATTGAATTCTTTGGGGACGAGGTTGAAAATATCCGCTGGTTCTCGGTTGCTGACCAGCGTACTTTACCCGGCAAAGACCACCCTACCGAGCTATTAGCCCCTCCCTGCCGCGAACTCCTGATTACCCCTGCTGTGATGAGCCGGGCTGCCCGACTCAAAGGTTCCTTCCCCGGAGCTGCCGCCATGCTCGAAAAAATTGCCGGTGGTATTTATGTTGAGGGCATGGAGTCCCTGATTCCCCTGCTGGTTGACGATATGGTGACCCTGCTCGACCACCTGCCCCCGGGGTCCCTGCCCCTTATTATCGAGCCGGAAAAGGTACGCTCCCGCGCAACCGACCTGGTTGCCACCAACGAGGAGTTCCTGCTGGCGGCCTGGGATTCTGTCACCGACACAACGGACGCCCCCATCGACCTGGGTGCCAACGGCCCCGATGGTCTGAGTGCCGGTAGCTTCCGCACCATTGCCGCCCTGCGAGAAACCGCCCTCGCGAAAGGCTTGGGCTGGTGGGCTATGACGGCCCTCGGCGTCGATGATGCTATCGATGACGGGATTGACTCGGTCCAGTTGGCTGCCCGCGCCCCCCATACCTACTCGGGCAACGTGACCGAGCTGCTGACCGAAGTTGGGAAGAAGGTAAAGGACGGCTGGCGGATTACCGTGGTGACCGACGGGCCCGGCCCGCTCACCCGCCTGCTTGACCTTTTCCAGGAAGCCGAGATACCGGCGTCCCGCGTGGACAGCCTGACGAACCTGCCTGAGCCGGGCCTCATCGAGATGACCACCGCCTCCATGGGGCGAGGCTTCATGATGGACGGCGAAAAGCTGGGTCTGCTGACCGAGGCAGATATTCTGGGCCGCACCAGCCCCTACGCCACCCGTGACCTGCGTAGCGGCAAGCTGCCCGTGCGCCGCCGCAAGAACGCGGTCGACCCCATGAGCCTGTCAGCCGGTGACTACGTGGTGCACGAGCAGCACGGTATCGGCCAGTTCGTTGAACTGATCCAGCGCCCTATCGCAGGGGCCACCGTGACTCCGGGCCAGCCCAAGCCCATGAAGGAATATCTGGTTCTGGAATACGCCCCCTCGAAGCGGGGCGGGCCCAAGGACCGCCTTTTCGTGCCCTCCGACCAGCTGGACCAGGTCTCAAACTATGTGGGCGGCGATGCCCCGGTACTCTCAAAGATGGGTGGCTCCGACTGGGCTAAAACCAAGTCCAAGGCCCGAAAAGCCGTTAAAGAAATCGCAGCTGACTTGATCAAACTTTACTCAGCCCGCCAGGCCTCCCGCGGTTATGCCTTCGGGCCCGACACCCCCTGGCAACGGGAACTCGAAGAGGCCTTCCCCTATAACGAGACTCCCGACCAGCTCTCCGCCATCAACGAGGTCAAGGCCGACATGGAGAAGGAAATCCCCATGGACCGCCTCATCTCAGGCGATGTGGGCTACGGCAAGACCGAAATCGCCGTGCGTGCTGCCTTCAAAGCTGTGCAGGACGGCAAACAGGTGGCCGTCCTCGTCCCCACCACCCTGCTGGCCCAGCAGCACTACGAGACTTTTACCGAGCGTTTCTCGGGCTTCCCGGTCTCCATCAAGGTGCTCTCCCGCTTCCAGAAGGCTAAGGAGTCAGCTGAAATCGCTGAGGGCATTAAGAACGGGTCGGTCGATGTGGTCGTCGGTACCCACCGCATACTTTCCGAGTCGGTGGACTGGAAGGACCTGGGCCTGGTCATTATCGATGAGGAACAGCGCTTTGGCGTTGAGCACAAGGAAAAGCTCAAAACCATGCGCACCAACGTGGACGTGCTGGCCATGAGTGCTACTCCCATCCCGCGAACCCTGGAGATGTCCCTAACCGGCATCCGCGAGACGTCCACCCTTGCCACCCCGCCCGAGGAACGTCACCCCGTCCTCACCTTTGTCGGCCCCCGCACCGACAAGCAAATTACCGCCGCCATCCGCCGCGAACTTATGCGAGAGGGGCAGGTCTTTGTAGTGCACAACCGGGTCTCAACCATAGAAGAGACCGCCAACGAGATTCAAAAACTCGTTCCCGAGGCCCGCATCGCGGTGGCCCACGGGCGCATGAGCGAATCCCGCCTTGAAAAAATCATCGTGGACTTCTGGGAACGTAAGTTCGACGTGCTGGTCTCGACCACCATCGTCGAAACCGGCCTGGATATCTCAAACGCCAACACCCTGATTGTGGACCAAGCCCAGAATTACGGCCTGTCCCAGCTCCACCAGCTGCGCGGACGCGTGGGGCGCGGCCGCGAGCGCGCCTACGCCTACTTCCTTTACCCGGCTGAGAAGGTGCTGACCGAGGTCGCCCATGAGCGTCTGAAGGCGGTGGCGACCCACAACGAACTGGGCGCCGGTATGCGCTTGGCCATGAAGGACCTAGAAATTCGCGGTGCCGGTAACCTGCTGGGCGGTGAACAGTCGGGCCATATCGCCGGTGTTGGCTTTGACCTCTACCTGCGCCTGGTGGGGGAGGCCGTGGCTAACTTCCAGCACGGGGAGAAGGAAGAAGCTCCCGCTGAGATTAAGGTCGATCTGCCGGTCAACGCCCACATGCCGCACGACTACGTGAGTTCAGAGCGCCTGCGCCTGTCTGCCTATCGGCAGATTGCCCAGGCCCAGACCGCTGAAGAACTGGCAGAGGCCCGCGAGGAGCTGGTCGACCGATACGGCACCCCGCCTGCCCCGGTTGAAAACCTGTTCAAGGTTGCAGCGCTTCGCCAGCGCGCTCGCGCTGTGGGGCTGAGCGAAATCGTGGCGATGGGCCCCAAGGTGCGCTTTTTCCCGGTCAATGACCTGCCGGAGTCCCGCCAGATGCGCCTAGACCGCATGTACCCGGGTGCCCAGTACCGTCAGATTCCGGGTACCGAGAACTGGCAGATTCTGGTGCCCCGCCCCAAGACGTCCGCTGTTGGGGGTAAAGACCTGGTGGATGATGCCATGGTGGAGTGGACCGAGCAGTTCATCCATGCCATCTTCGAGGCCGGCGTCGCCGGTTCATAACGAGGCAGGCAGAAACAAGGGGCGGCCCACCTGAATAGGTGGGCCGCCCCTTGCTGTGAGCAGCGTGCTTCTCTTTACTTGAGTGAGAGCTCAGTGCCGCTGGTGCGAGCCTTTTCGTTGGTCTTCGACGGCAGGAACCACAGGGGGATGATGAAGGTGACGCCGTAGAGCAGTACAGCTACGGTCCACCAGCCCCAGCCGCCCTCGGGGTACATGCCCAGGGTGTAGAGGCAGCCCAGCAGGAGTACGAAGCAGAGAACGAAGAGGGCGATGTTTGAGCCCAGCTCCTTGGTGCCTGAGTACTGGGGGGTGCCGTTGCGTGAGGGGGCGCCGTTGGCCTGAGTCTGTGACATGGGGAAGTCCTTTTCGTGTGTGTACTTTATTACTCAGTATAGGTGCTGCCTCAGCGGTTCGCACCATATGACGGAGAAGAACCTGGCTTAGTAGCCGCCCTCTGCTGCTTCGCCGGCGCCGATGATGGCGATGCCCTTTGAAGCGCCGATGCGGGTGGCGCCTGCTTCAATCATGGCGAGGGCCTCTTCGCGGGTGCGGACGCCACCCGAGGCCTTCACGCCCAGGTCAGGTCCAACGGTGGCGCGCATCAGGGCGATATCTTCGACGGTTGCGCCGGAGGACGAGTAGCCGGTGGAGGTCTTGACGAAGTCGGCACCGGCTTCAACGGAGGCCTGGCAGGCCAGAACCTTCTGGTCGTCGGTTAGCTCGGAGGTCTCAATGATGACCTTGAGCAGGGCACCGCCGGCGTGGGTAGCCTCGGCGACGGCCTTGATATCTGCCACCAGGGCGTCCTTCTTACCTGCGCGGGCGTCGGCGATGTTGATGACCATATCGACCTCACGGGCACCGGCCTCAACGGCGGTCTTAGCTTCAAAAGCCTTGACCTCGGTGGCGGAAGCACCGAAGGGGAAGCCCACAACCACGCAGGGGACAGACGCAGACCCGGCCAGTTCCTCAGCCAGCACGGGGGCCCAGACGGGGTTGGCACAGACGGAGGCGAAGCCGTACTGCTTGGCTTCGGCACAGAGGCGGCGGACGTCAGCCTCTGACGCGGAGGGGGCCAGGATGGTGTGGTCAATCATGGCAGCCAGTTCGGCTGCTGAAAGTTCGAGAGTCATAGTGTTTCTTCCTTGAAATCTTGGTTTGTTTAGAGGCCCAGGGCCGCGGTCATATCTGCCTTGAGCAGGGCCAGTTTGGTGCTAGCAACCTGGCGGGCATCGGCTACGGAACCGCTGACCGGTACGACCACTTCGAGGTAGCACTTGAGCTTGGGCTCGGTGCCGGAGGGGCGCACAATCACGCGGGTGGAGTCCTCGGTGTAGTAGCGCATACCGTCGGTGGGTGGCAGGGTTTCGGTGCCCTCGGTGAGGTCTTCAACCGATACTACGGGGGATTCGGCGAGCTCTGCGGGCGGGTTAGCGCGCAGGCGTTTCATCATCGTCGGGATCTGGGCGAGGTCGTCAACGCGGACGGAGAGCTGGTCGGTGGCGTAGAGGCCGTGCTCGGTGGCAAGCTCGTCGAGGAGGGCGGGGAAGGAGGAACCGGCGTCCTTAAGCTCCTGGGCGTAATCGGCCATAACCAGGGCGGCTGAGATGCCGTCCTTATCGCGCACCTGGGCGTGGTCTACACAGTAGCCCAGCGCTTCTTCGTAGCCGAAAGTCAGGTTATCGACGCGGGCAATCCACTTGAAGCCGGTCAGGGTTTCGTAGTGGGCTACCCCCGCAGCCTTGGCGATGGCCCCTGCCAGGCGGGAGGAAACAATCGAGTTGGCGAAGGTTGCGCTTTCGGTGTCGGTGACGGACGCCAGCACCCGGGTAGCTAGAATCGCACCGGTTTCGTCGCCGCGCAGCATCGCCCAGGCACCGTCTCGCTTGACGGCGAAAGCCGCGCGGTCGGCGTCCGGATCGTTGGCGATAATCAGGTCGGCATCAACCTTCTCGGCCAGAGCCATGGCAAGGTCGAGGGCACCGGGCTCTTCGGGGTTGGGGAAGGCCACGGTGGAGAAATTCGGGTCGGGATCTGCCTGCTGGGGCACCAGGGTCACGTTAGTGAAACCGGCCTGATGCAGCACAGCCTCAGCGGTCTTACCGCCCACCCCGTGCATGGGGGTCAGAACGATCTTGAGGTCGCGTTCCTTCTGTTCGACCAGGGGAGTGACGCGGGCGATGTAGTCGGTAGCCACGCTCTCGGGCAGGACCGTCCAGCCGTCAGCGGCCAGTACCGGGGTTTCAACAGCGGCGATAGCGGCTGCAATGTCGCCGTCGTAGGGAGGAATGATCTGGGCGCCGCGGGCACCTGGCTCAACGGCCGCTCCGCCCAGGTAGACCTTGTAGCCGTTGTCGTTAGGCGGGTTGTGGGAGGCGGTGACCATGACGCCAATTTCAGCCCCGTATTCGCGGGTCGCCCAGGCGGTTACAGGGGTGGGCAGGGCTGAGGGCATGAGGTGAACCTTAATACCGGCAGCGGTGAAGATAGCGGCGGTATCGAGGGCGAAGACGTCCGAATTCTTGCGGGCGTCAAAACCCACCACGGCAGAAATCTTCTCCCAGCCCTCGGCGGACGCGCGCGCAGTGGCGTAGTCTGCCAGGCCCTGGGCGGCACGCTGAACGACAACGCGGTTCATGCGCATGGGGCCAGCACCCAGTTCGGCGCGCAGACCCGCGGTGCCGAACTGCAGGGTGCCAGAGAAACGGTCAGCCAAATCGGCGGTTGCTCCCTCATCGCCGGCCTCAACATGGGCAATGATGCCCTCAAGCTGGGCTTTGGTTTCAGCGTCGGGGTCGATAGCGGCCCAGGCGCGGGCCTGTTCAAGAAGCTGTTGAGTATCTAGTGACATGGGGTTTCCTTGTGTGCTTAGAGGGCCGCAATAATATCTGCGAGCAGACGGGAAATGCGGGGGCCAGCAGCTTCGCCAGCTTCGATGACCTCGGCGTGGGACAGCGGGGTCTCCTGAATACCGGCAGCCAGGTTGGTGACCAGTGAAATGCCGAAGACCTCAAGACCCGCAGCGCGGGCAGCGATGGCTTCAAGAGCGGTGGACATGCCCACCAGGTCAGCACCCAGTACACCTGCCATCTTGACCTCGGCCGGGGTTTCGTAGTGGGGGCCGGGGAACTGCATGTAGACACCCTCCTGCAGGGAGGGGTCAATGCCGCGGGCAATCTCGCGGATGCGCGGAGAATACAGGTCGGTCAGGTCAACGAAGTGGGCACCGGTCAGCGGGGACGCCGAGGTGAAATTCAGGTGGTCAGAAATCAGGACGGGCTCCCCGGCTGAGTAGGCGGGGTTCAGACCGCCGCAGCCGTTGGTGAGAATCATGGTGTCAGCGCCGGCTGCGGCTGCGGTGCGCACACCGTGGACGACGGCTTCAACGCCACGCCCCTCGTAGTAGTGGGTGCGGGAGCCAATCACCAGGGCTCGCTTACCGTTCTCGGTCAGAATAGAGGTCAGGGTACCGGGGTGGCCCACGACGGCAGCCTTGTGGAAACCGGGGACCTCGTCGGCAGAGAGCACGTGGGTGGCTTCGCCAATGAGGGAGGCAGCTTCGCCCCAGCCCGACCCCAGCGTCAGCGCTAGGTCGTGCTTCTCGACGCCAGTTTTCTCGGCAATGAACTCCGCGGCCTCACGGGCACGAACCAGTGCCGGGTGGTGAGGGTCAGCGGTGGAAACAGCGGAAATATTTGAATCATTCAACACCCTTCTACGGTACCAAACCTGCCCAGAGTTGAGCGTGCGTGCGATGTGCGACACAATAAAGGGGTGACTCTCAAAACAGACTACGCATCGCACAAAATTGTCATTCTCGGCGGTGGCCCCGGCGGTTATGAAGCTGCCCTGGTCGCTGCAAGCCACGGCGCCGACGTCACTATCATCGAAGATAAGGGCATGGGCGGCTCGGCCGTCCTCACCGACGTCGTGCCTTCCAAAACCCTGATTGCCAGTGCGGACGCCCGCAACCGCTTCGGCAAGGCCCAGGAACTCGCCATTTCGGTGGGCGATAATGACGCGCCGCCGCCCATTTCGGTTGACCTGGCCAAGGTGAATAAGCGTCTGATTGACCTGGCTCATCAGCAGTCCCACGATATTAAACGCACCCTTGAACGTAGTGGCGTCAAAGTGATTGATGGCCGCGGTAAGCTGGTGGATCGCCACACCGTGCAGGTGACCGATTCCAGCGGGCTGACCTATGACCTGACCACCGAGTTCATTATTCTGGCGGTGGGTACCCACCCCCGCGAGCTGCCCACCGCTAAGCCGGACGGTAAGCGCATTCTCAACTGGACCCAGCTCTACTCACTTGAAGAACTCCCCGAAGATCTGATTGTGGTCGGGTCCGGTGTGACCGGTGCAGAGTTCGCCTCGGCCTACAACGGTTTGGGCTCGCGGGTTACCCTGATTTCCTCCCGCAACCGGGTGCTGCCCGGTGAGGACGAGGACGCCGCGACCGTCCTTGAAAATGTTTTTGAACGTAAGGGCGTGCGCGTTATGCCCCGCTCCCGCGCCGAAGCTGCCTGCTACAACGAGGCCGGCGACGGCGTCATTGTCACCCTGGGGGACGGGCGCAAGGTGGCTGGCTCCCACGTGCTGATTGCTGTGGGGTCGATTCCCAATACCGAAAATCTGGGTCTTGAGGACGCCGGGGTTGAAGTGAGCGAATCAGGGCACATTAACGTGGATCGCGTCTCCCGCACTAACATCCCCAACATTTATGCGGCCGGTGACTGTACCGGGGTTTACCCTCTGGCTTCTGTTGCCGCGATGCAGGGGCGCGTTGCTGTTTCGCACATGCTGGGCGACATCGTCAAGCCCCTGCGCACCCACCAGGTTGCCGCCAACATCTTTACGGCCCCTGAAATTGCAACCGTCGGCGTGAGCCAGAGCGAAATCGAGTCGGGGAAGTACCAGGCCGATATGGTCATGCTGCCACTGACGACCAACCCGCGCGCCAAGATGATGGCGGTAGAGGATGGCTTCATCAAAATCTTTGCCCGTAAGCACTCTGGAACCGTCATTGGCGGTGTGGTGGTAGGCCCCCGCGCCTCAGAGCTGATCTTCCCGCTGTCTCTGGCCGTTGATAAGAAGCTGCATGTCGACGATATTGCTGAGACCTTCACGGTCTACCCCTCGTTGACCGGCTCTATCTCAGAAGCCGCGCGGCAGTTGCACACCATGCAGTAAGTGCGCCGCCCATAATAAAACCGCCCGTTCCTCTTGGAGGAATGGGCGGTTTTGGTGGTGACTTGGCTTTAGTAAGTTTTAGAAACTTCTAGTACGGGAGGGGTAGCGCCCGTTCGGAGCCGACTGGCTGGGTCTGGCATGAATCGCTTGCGAGCTTGCGAGCCAGCGAGAAGGTTAGTCGGCAAGAGCGGGCGCTACCCCTCCTTGAGCTGTGTGCGTCTACCCTACTTAGTGCGGGCCATGGTGGTCAGGTCCACGTCGCGGGTTTCATGGGTGATGGCCATGAAGATCAGGGTGAGCAGGCCTGCGCCGGCCAGGTAGAGGCCGACTGCGCCCACACCACCGTTGGCGTTCAGCCACACCGCGGCGTAGGGAGTCAGCGCTGCGCCCAGGATGGATGCGACGTTGTAGCTGATACCTGAGGCGGTGTAGCGGACGTTGGTGGGGAAGAGCTCGGGCAGGTAGGCGCTCATGGAACCGAAGGTCAGGCCCATGAGGGTCATGCCGATGGCCATGAAGAGGACGATGCGGCCGGCGTTGGCGTCCTCACCGGTGCCGACGACGGAGGGGTCCATGAGGAAGCCGAAGGAGAGGCCGAAGATGATGATGGCGCCGGTGATGACGAGCTGGGATGAGCGGCGGCCGTACTTGTCGGCTAGCCAGCCGGAGACCGGGACCATGGCTGCGAAGAAGAGAATGGTGATGAGCTGGATGACCAGGAATTCGCGGTAGGCGATGCCCAGGCCGCCCTTTTCTACCTTGCCGATGCCGAAGGAGAGGATCCAGGCGGTCATGAGGTAGAAGAGTACGTAGGTGGCGAGCATGATGAAGGTGCCCTGAATCATGGGCCACCAGGCTACCTTGAAGGCTTCAGCGAGCGGGGTCTTGACCTTTTCGTCCTTTTCGAGGGCCTGTTTGAAGACGGGGGTTTCTTCGAGCTTGAAGCGCACGTAGAGGCCGACTGCGACCATGATGATGGAGGCGATGAAGGGGATGCGCCAGCCCCAGACGAGGAAGTTGTGGTCGATGGTGTCGCCGGCGGCGAGGGAGGTGAAGCCCATGGCGAAGGTGAGTAGCAGCATGAAGCCGTTGGCGAGGATGAAGCCGAACGGTGCGCCGAGCTGGGGCCACATGGCGGCGCGGGCGCGCTTACCTTCTTCGGCGTATTCGGTGGCCAGTAGGGCTGCGCCTGACCATTCGCCGCCGAGGCCTAGGCCCTGGCAGAAGCGCAGGATGGTCAGCATGGCCGGTGCCCACAGGCCAATCTGGTAGTAGGTGGGGAGCAGACCGATGAGGAAGGTGGCGATGCCCATGGTCAGGAGTGCGCCGACCAGGGTTGCCTTGCGGCCTACCTTGTCGCCGAAGTGGCCAAAGACGATGGAGCCGATGGGGCGGGCGATGAAGGCTGCGCCGAAGGTCGCCATGGAGGCGAGGAGCTTGGCGGTGTCGTCCTCGCCGGTGAAGAAGAGGGCGGGGAAGACTGCCACGGCGGCGGTGGCGTAGATGTAGAAGTCGTAGAACTCGATGGTGGTGCCGATGAGTGACGCCAGGATGACGCGGCTGCGGGGCACGGTCTGCTCGGTGGCAGAGGATGCTGGGGTGGCGGTTGTGGTGCTCACAGGATCTCTCTGAGGGTGTGTGGAATGTGTTGAACAGTTTTACTCTAAAACTGGCGTTCTCTATGTGAAACTTCAATTCCACTATGTGAGCTCATGGGGTATTGGGTAAAGGTTAGGCCCCCTTACCTAGTGGCAAGGGGGACTGGCCTAGTCCGTGCGCGGTGCTTTTATTTGATGGTGGCGATAATTGCCCCGGCTGAGACGGTATCGCCCGCCTTGAGCTTGAGTCCGGTTACCTTGCCTGCCTTGTGGGCGGTGATGGGCTGCTCCATCTTCATGGCTTCCAGAACGACGATCAAATCGCCTTCGGCGACCTTGGCGCCGTCCTTGCTGGCAACCTTGACGATGGTGCCCTGCATGGGGCTGGTGAGCTCATTGCTGTTGGCAGAGCCGGACGCGCCCCCGCGGCTTGAGCGGGACTTTCGGGCCTTGGACGCGGCGGCGGGCTTGGCGGTAGTACCACCTAGGGCGGGCAGGACGACTTCCATGCGCTTGCCGTTGACCTCAACGGTAATCTTCTGGCGCTCTTCATCGGCCTCAGCCAGGGTGAGGGCACCGTCGTAGGCGGGCAGGGTGTTCTTGAACTCGGTTTCAATCCAGCGGGTGTGAACGGCAAAGTCACCGCCGGGGGCAGGGGCGAAGGCAGGCTCATCGAGTACGGCGCGGTGGAAGTTGGCAACGGTGGGCATACCCTCGATGACCAGCTCGCCCAGGGCGCGGCGGGCCCGCTGTAGGGCCTGTTCGCGGGTGGCGCCGGTGACGATGAGCTTAGCAATCATGGAGTCAAAGTTGCCGCTGACGGTATCGCCTGCGATAACTCCGGAATCCCAGCGGACGCCCGGGCCGGTGGGTATAACCAGCTTCTCGATGGTGCCGGGGGAGGGCATGAAGCTGCGGCCGGCGTCCTCACCGTTAATGCGGAACTCGAAGGAGTGGCCGCGCACCTCGGGGTCGGTGGTTTCGATAGTCTCACCGCGGGCGATGCGGAACTGCTCGCGCACCAGGTCAATGCCGGTGACCTCTTCGGAGACCGGGTGCTCAACCTGCAGGCGGGTGTTAACCTCGAGGAAGGAGATGGTGCCGTCGGTACCCACCAGGAATTCGCAGGTACCGGCGCCCTGGTAGCCTGCCTCGCGCAGGATAGCCTTGGACGCCTCGTACAGGCGCTCGTTCTGTTCCTTGGTCAGGTAGGGGGCCGGGGCCTCTTCTACCAGCTTCTGGTTGCGGCGCTGCAGGGAGCAGTCGCGGGTCGAAACAACCACAACATTGCCGTGGGCGTCGGCCAGGCACTGGGTTTCAACGTGACGGGGGGAGTCAAGGAAGCGCTCGATGAAGCACTCGCCGCGGCCAAAAGCGGCGATAGCCTCGCGGACAGCTGACTCGTAGAGCTCCCCGATGCCCTCGCGCTCGCGGGCGACCTTGATGCCGCGCCCTCCGCCGCCGAAAGCTGCCTTGATGGCAACGGGCAGGCCGTACTCGTTCGCAAAAGCCTCAACCTCTGCTGCGCTCTTGACCGGGTCCTTGGTGCCGGGAACCAGCGGGGCACCGACCTTCTCGGCGATATGGCGGGCGGCTACCTTGTCGCCCAGGCGGTTGATGGACTCGGGGGAGGGGCCAATCCAGGTCAGACCGGCGTCGATGACCTGCTGGGCGAACTGGGCGTTCTCAGAGAGGAAGCCGTAGCCGGGATGCACGGCATCGGCTCCAGAGCGCTTGGCGACCTCAAGTAGCTTGTCCATGACCAGGTAGGACTCCGCTGCGGTGGTGCCGCCCAGGGCATAGGACTCGTCGGCTAGCAGCACGTGCTGGGCCTCGCGGTCGGGGTCTGCATAGACGGCAACGGTTGAGATGCCCTCGTCCTGGGCAGCTCGGATGACGCGCACGGCAATCTCACCGCGGTTGGCAATCAGTACCTTGCTGACGGGGCCGGTGTGGCGACCCTTCACCGGGGTAAAGGTCTGGGCCAGGTCGTTATGTGCAGTCACTGTAAAGCTCCTCGGGTTGATGCGCCGTGCTGGCGTGCCGTTACTGGCTATGACGCATTATGAGCAGGCGCCGGGTGACGGCGCCTCACAAAAGTCGTATCTTGAAATTTATCGCGAATTTTTCCAAATGTCGCTGATTGAAACACCAAAGTTAGCCAGCATTGTGCGTAGGGCATGCACCGAAAGCCCCACCACGGTGTGGTATTCGCCCTCAATTCCCTTAATGAAGGCCGCACCGAAACCGTCGATTGTGAAGGATCCAGCCACCCACAGGGGCTCGCCGGTGGCTACGTAGCGCCGGGCTTCTTCGTCGCTGAAGGTATCGAAGTGGACGGTTGCTGTGCGCAACTCGCTGGCCTCGGGGTGCTTACCATTTGCTGTGTTCTGGGCAGACTCGCGGGTATCGACCAGCCAATGCCCGGTGTGGAGTTGCCCGCTGCGTCCGCTCATAGCGGTGATGCGTTCTAAGGCTTTCTCGGCGCTACCGGGCTTGCCGTAAGCAACACCGTCGAGCTCGAAAACAGAGTCGCAGCCCAGGACCAGGGCACCGGCCGCCTCTGGCAGGGCGGCAACAGCCTGTGCCTTAGCCTTAGCTAGGAGCTGAGCTGTTTGTGCAGGTGTGATGTCGCCCAGGCCAGCCTCGTAGGCGGCCTGCTGGGCCTCGCGCAGGGCGGCGTCCTCATCGACATCGCTGACAATAACGGTGAAGCGGACGCCGGCGTCCTCCAGGAGTTTCTTGCGGGCAGGGGAAGATGAGGCAAGGACGAGCCGCACCGGCTGTTCGCCCGCCGCGGCTGCGGTTTCAGTAGGGTTCTGCATGGGTAACAGTCTAACGGGGCTGACGAACCCCGAACCCACAACATGTGTGATGGGCCAAGTCTGCACATCGGTATGGAGCTGATGGTATCAACTTGGTATTGTGGGTGTATGGCTCTTACCTTGCGACTTCCTGAAGATTTAGACCACCAGCTTGCAGATTTAGCAGAGCGCGAGCATTTATCTAAGCACTCCCTCATCGTCGAGAGTGTGCGTCGCATGCTAGAAGAAAGAGAGCATCGGGCCATGGTAGAAGAGGGGCTTGCTTACGCGCTTGAGCATGATGCAAAAACTTTGGAACGACTAGCCGACTCATAAATGCAGCGGATTCAACTCGAAATTGCTATTGAGGTTGTAGCGCGTCTGGGCTTTTACGTTCGAGATGTAGGACTGCTAGATTCGGCCTTAGAAAGACCTATTACGAGGGTGTATGGAGCTCACGTTTACCCTACGATTCCGCTGGCGGCTGCCGCTCAGAGCGAATCTCTAGCTCGGAACCACGCACTGGTTGATGGGAACAAGCGAACCACGCTGATTTTCCTCAATATCTTTTTGCGTATCAACGGATTAAAGCATGTGATGGATTCTGATACCTCCTACCGGCTCATTATGGACATAGCAGAAGGACAGGAGAGCCTTGAGTCAATCGCTAGCAGGTTAGAGCCTTTCCTTATTCCTTGGAGCTAGTTTTGGCGGGGCGTCCTCGGCGTCAGGCTTATAAGGAATGTTTATCTTCCTCTAAGTTTCAGGGGCGGTAGAGTCGAGGGCTGTCACCCGATAAATTAACAAACGAAAGATAACTTGTGGCGTATTCTGACATCCGACTCTGTTCTCTTAAAGAGGTTAGTGACATGGTGGGGCGTCCGCTGGCTCAGGTGCAGATACTGGACCGGGCTCATGCTCTGGGACCTGCGTATACCACCGGCGCTAAGTCCCGTTATTACCCCTATGAGCGAATAGCGGAGCTCGCTTCTGCTCCGCGGTGGGATAAGTCTGGCTTCGTTCAGCGGCTAGTAGAGCTAGGGGTTCGGGCTCAAAAGGCTGTTATCTTGCGGCAAATAGATGCCCAGCCTACTGCGGGCCCGGCGGGGCGTACCTGGTATGGGTTTGATATGGCAGCTGAAATGTCTGAAGATGCTGCTGTTCGGGCGGGTCAAACAGATGCTTCGCGGATGGTATGGAAGGTGAGCTCTTCTAACCTGACCCTAGTTCGTTCTCTGGCCCCGGGGCAGTCCCTTCCTCTGGTTATTACTGTGGGTGGGCTAGTGGTTGCCGGGCGAGAAATTATTGGTGTGGACGAGGCTGTTACCGCTGAGGTGGGTGACCTTGTGGCTTTTGAGGTTCAGGACGCTGGCCCCTGGTTGGAGTCGGTGAAGTTTAATTGGCTTAATTCCGGACCTGGTCAGCCGATTCTCTGGTGGGATCTGCCTCAAGATTAGGGGGTCAGGATCATTGAACCGTCCCACTTGGTGAGTGTATAGGAAGTGGATTCTAGCTCGATGGTGAGCTTCCAATCGTCTGGTGTGCTGCCTGAGTTGACTTTGGCTTGTTGGTGGCAGTGCGGATTCTGGATAAGGACTTCTAACTCTTGTGGTGTTGGAGAAAACGGAATAAGCCAGGTGGCGTTGATGCCGAGTGCGTCTAGGTCGCTGTAGGAATTGCATCTGATAGGGGCGAGCGTAACGGTTTGCACGGTGAGCGCCAGGACGACGTAGAAGCCGGTTTGGGCGAAAGGGTCGAGCTGCCCTTTGGGAATGGGGCGGCGGTTTCTTGTCTTGGGGCGCGGGTTGAAGTGGTAAAAAATCTGGCCGACAGTGATTCCCAGGTCTGTGGGCCCAGTGGGCTGCTCGGAGGAAGGGCTCATGACACACCTTTTTCTAACTGGTTGATTCAACTAGATAGAATTATAATGAAGGTGTCGAAAGGAGAAAATTGTGAGCACACAGCTTAGCGTAGATGAACTGCGTCTTTGGTGGACTAAGGCTGGATTTACCCTCGAGGTTGTTGAGGATGAGTCTGTCTTAGGCGATTTGTATTTGTGGGTTACGGAAGAAAATCAGGTTGTTTATATTGGCTCAGATAAGACTGGTAGGCGCTGGAAAAACGAACTTCGGTGGAAAAATGAGTATTTGAGGAACCAGATTTCATCCAGTTTTTTGGCGATGGTTGCTGAAAATAATTGCTACCCGGTGCGGTTGAGTTATGCGCGAGGAGGTTTTAACTCGCAGGCAATCATTTCATTGATCGATGAATATGAGTGGAGCGGTAGCTATATCGACAGGTTGTTAGAAGAGCTTGCAGATGGGTGGGTTCCAAGTTTTCTTCAGGTGGAAGAGTTTTTGATTCGTGTTGCGGTGCGGGGAGGGAAGCTAATTGCAAATACCACTCATGCTTCGTTGTGGGAAACCTATTTAGGGCGTTTAACAGATACTATGGCTGCCATTGTGGTTAGTGAATCTTGGGATGAAATAGAAAAACTAAAAGCATAAAACGCCATAAAAGAAAACCTATCTTTCCATTGTCTGACGGAATAATCCTGCTGGGGAAAGATAGGGTCTGAGAGGGCTTATTCATAAGGGTGGGTGGAGCAGGCTCACAGCGAAGCTGCTGGCTCGGGACTGGCGAGCTTGCGAGCCAGCTAGCGAACCGGCGGGAGGGTCGGCAGCGAGCGTGAGCCTGCGGAACCCCTTATGAATAAGCCTCAAGCTATCAGAAGCAGGTATTAGAAGAGCCCCATCGGCTTATCTGAGTAGCTGACCAGCATGTTCTTGGTTTGCTGGTAGTGCTCAAGCATCATCAGGTGGTTCTCGCGGCCGATGCCTGACTTCTTGTAGCCACCGAAAGCGGCGTGGGCCGGGTAATTATGGTAGTTGTTGATCCAGACACGGCCAGCCTGAATAGTGCGGCCTGCCCGGTAGGCGGTGTTCTGGTCGCGCGTCCAGACGCCCGCACCCAGACCGTAGTCGGTGTCATTGGCAATGCGCATAGCCTCATCAAAATCAGTGAAAGAGGTAGTAGCCAGAACCGGGCCAAAAATCTCCTCCTGGAAGATACGCATGTCGTTGCTGCCGGCAAAAACGGTGGGCTGAATGTACCAGCCGTCTGCCAGATCGCCGCCCAGCTCGCAAGCCTCACCGCCGACGAGAACGTCCGCGCCCTCGTCCTTACCAATCTTCAGGTAGCCGGTAATCTTGTCCCACTGTTCTTTGGACGCCTGGGCGCCGACCATGGTTTCGGTATCGAGCGGGTTGCCCTGCTTCATGGCCTTCACGCGCTCGATACCGGCCTCGAGGAAGGAATCGTGAATCGGCTTCTGAATCAGCGCACGCGAGGGGCAAGTGCAGACCTCGCCCTGGTTCAGGCCGAAGGAGGCAAAGCCTTCTAGTGCCTTGTCGTAGAAGGAATCCTTCTCGGCGGCAACATCGGCAAAGAAGACGTTGGGGGACTTGCCGCCCAGCTCCAGGGTGACCGGGATGATGTTGTCGGCTGCAGCCTTCATGATGATGGAGCCGGTGGTGGTCTCGCCGGTAAAAGCAATCTTGCGGATGCGCTTGCTGCCAGAGAGGGCGGCGCCTGCCTCGGGGCCAAAGCCGTTCACAACGTTCAGCACACCGGCGGGGAGTACATCCTTCCAGAGGTCAACCAGGTAGAGCACCGAAACCGGGGTCTGCTCGGCGGGCTTGAGCACGATGGTGTTGCCCGCCGCCAGGGCCGGGGCAATCTTCCAGATGGCCATAAGGATGGGGAAATTCCAGGGGATAATCTGACCGACCACGCCCAGGGGCTCGTGGAAGTGGTAGGCCACGGTGTCCTCGTCAATCTCTGACAGGCGGCCTTCCTGGGTGCGGATAGCGGACGCGAAGTAGCGCAGGTGGTCAACGCCCAGCGGGATGTCTGCGGCTAGGGTCTCGCGTACAGGCTTACCGTTTTCCCAGGTCTCAGCTACCGCTATGGACTCCAGGTTATCTTCCATAATTTGGGCCAGCTTGAGTAGCAGGTTAGCGCGCTCGGTGGGGGAGGTCTTGCCCCAGGTCTCAAATGCCTTCCAGGCTGCGTCAATAGCCTTGTTGATATCAGCTGCGGTACCGCGGGCGACCTCGGCAAAGGGCTTGCCGTTAACGGGGGAGATGTCTTCAAAATACTGGCCTTCGGCCGGGGCTACCCACTCACCCCCGATGAAGTGGTCGTAGCGGGACTTGAACGTGGTGATGGAATCTGCTGAGCCGGGTGCAGCGTAAACAGTCATTGTCTCTCCTTTGAGTTGTGTCTGACTACGGGTAGGCAACCAGGGCTTACCTGTTCATAAAAAGCACATAAAAGTAACTTGAATCACAGTTTAGCGGTGGGTTGTGTAAAAGTGAAGAGCGCTACATGAAAAACCCTGTCGGTCTGTGACTTACAGCAAAATATGTCCTAGCTTTACACCCCGATTCACAAGCCCCAACCCCCGGCGTACAGTGGTGAGACATGTCAAACCACACCACAGCACCCGCTAGCCGCAAGAGACTTCCCGCCTGGGCTACGTCCTTCGGCAATCAAATTATTGCCGCCCTTATTCTGGGCGTGATCTTGGGCCTTGTCGCCACCAACCTCGGTGGCGATGCTACAGAGAACCCCAACTGGCTCATGACCACCCTCTCCACTATCGGCTCCTCCTACGTCACCCTGCTCAAAGCAGCGGTGGTACCCCTAATCTTTACCGCCGTGGTCTCGTCCATCGCCAACCTGGCTGAGGTAACGAACGCGGCCCGCCTGGCTACCAAGACCCTGCTCTGGTTCGCCTACACCGCCCTCATCGCTGTGGTGATTGGCCTCATCCTCGGGCTCGTCACCCAGCCCGGTGCAAATACCGGCCTGGCGGCCCCCGAAACCTACGAAGGGCGCACCGGCTCCTGGCTGGGCTTCCTCACCGGCCTGATTCCCGCCAACTTCCTCGGCCTGGGTGTGAGCATCTCAAACTCGGGCGAGACCGTCACCGGCTCAGCTAGCTTCAACGTGCTCCAGATCCTTGTGATTTCAGTAGCCGTGGGTATCGCAGCCCTCAAGACCGGCCCCGCTGCCAAGCCCTTCCTTGACCTCAATAAGAGCGCTCTGGCTATTATTCAGACCGTCCTCTGGTGGATCATCCGTCTGGCCCCGCTCGGTACCGTCGGCCTGATTGGCCGAGCCGTCTACGCCTACGGCTGGACCTCCATGGGCTCTCTGGCCCGCTTCGTGATTGTGCTCTACATCGGCCTGGCCCTTGTGCTCTTCGTGGTTTACCCCGCCATCGCCCGCGCCAACGGTCTGTCTATCAAGCAGTTCTTCTCGGGTGTTTGGCCCGCTGTGCAGATGGGCTTTGTCTCCCGCTCGTCCATGGGTACCATGCCTCTGACCCAGTCCGTAGCTGAGCGTAACTTCGGTGTGCCCCGCGCCTACGCCTCCTTCGCGGTCCCCCTGGGCTCCACCACCAAGATGGACGGCTGCGCCGCTGTCTACCCCGCCCTAGCGGCCCTCTTCGTGGCCCAGTTCTACGGCATCGACCTCAACATCACCCACTACCTGCTCATCATTATGGTGTCGGTGCTCGGCTCCACCGCTACCGCCGGAACCACCGGTGCAACGGTTATGCTCACCCTCACCCTCTCCACCCTGGGTCTTCCCCTCGACGGCGTTGGCCTGCTCCTGGCTATCGACCCCATCATCGATATGGGCCGTACCGCCGTCAACGTCGCAGGCCAGGCCCTAGTTGCGCTCATCGTCGCCAAACGCGAGGGCATTCTGAACGAGGACCTCTACAACGCCCCGCGCACCGAGGGCGGATTTGTAGCTGAGGACGTCTACGCCCGCCTCGGCGAGGCACCCCAGGTACCTGCCGCGGCAGCGTCCTAACCCTTACCCCTACCTCGTAGAGAAGCGGGCCCTGCGTACCTATCGGTGTGCAGGGCCCGCTTCATGTTTACGCGACTTAGGCAGCTAGTGCCCGGCGCAGGGTATCAAGCCCGACTGAGCCCAGCTTGAGGGCCCGAGTGTGGAAGTCGCGGTCAGAGATTCCGGCGGCGCGGGCGTCCTCACGTAGCTGTAACCAGACTCGCTCGCCCACCTTGTAAGAGGGGGCCTGACCAGGCCAGCCCAGGTAGCGCAGGAACTCAAAGCGGCGCTGGCCCTCGGAGATATCGAGGTTGGCCTCTAGGAACTTATAACCCTTCTCTGCGTCCCAGATGCCCGGTTCTACACCCAGCTCGGTAACCCAGCGTTCAGGGATCTCAAAACCGCAGTGCAGGCCGATATCGAAGACCACGCGGGCTGCGCGCAGGCGCTGGGCATCGAGCATGCCCATACGGTCGCCGGGGTCAGAGAGATAACCCAGCTCGTCCATGAGACGCTCAGCGTACAGGGCCCAGCCCTCGCCATGGCCCGAAACCCACACGGCGTTAGCACGCCACTGGTTCAGGGCCTCGGCCATAGCGGTTGCGTAGGCAACCTGCAGGTGGTGGCCGGGCACGCCCTCGTGGTAGACGGTTGAGGTTTCGCGCCAGGTGCCAAAGGTATCTTCACCTTCGGGCACCGACCACCACATACGACCGGCGCGCTCAAAATCAGCGGACGGGCCGGTGTAGTAGATACCGCCCTCCTGGGTGGGGGCAATCATGCACTCGAGCTTGCGCAGCGGGCCCTCGATCGTGAAGTGCTCTTGGGCCAGGTAGTCAACGGCAGCGTCGGAAAGCTTCTGCATCCAGGCCTGAAGCTCATCGGTGCCGTTGAGGGTGCGTTTGGGGTCAGCATCGAGCAGGGCCTTTGCCTCGTCAATGGTGGCACCGGGCTTGATGGCTTCGGCGACCTCCTGCTGGGCCGCGATGATGCGGTCGAGTTCTTCAATACCCCAGGCGTAGGTCTCTTCCAGGTCAAGGGTGGTGCCCACGAACTGACGGGAGTAAAGGGAATAGCGCTCGCGGCCCACAGCATCGGCCTCGGGCGCGTCGGGGCGCAGGGTGTCTTTGAGGTAGGAGAGAAGTTCGCTGTAGCCTTCCTTGGCGGACGCCGCCCCCTGGGTGGCGCGGTCGGTGTGCTCGGGAGCTGCTTCTGCTACCTCTTGTGCCAGAGTGTCGAAGAAACCGCCCTCAGCAACGTAGGCGGCCACCTGCTCGATGACGATATCAACCTGGCGCACCGCTGCCACCTTACCGGCGGCGCGGGCGGCTTCTAGGGTCTCGATATAACCGCGAACCGCTTCCGCAACGTTACCCAGACGGCCAGCAATGTGCCCCCAGTCTTCGGCTGTTTCGCGGTTCATCAGGTCAAAGATGGCACGAATGCCCTGAACAGGGGAGGCAATGTTGTTGAGTTCCCAGTCGCCCAGGCCCGCCTCATGCAGTTCTAGCTTGAGGCCCAGCCGCTCGCGCATGGCATCGACAGTAACCCGGTCGATGTCGTCGGCCGGTTCAACGGCTTCAAGGGCTACCAGAGTAGCGCGGGCTAGGTCAATCTCTGCCTGGGTGCCGGCGGGGGAGTAATCGGGGTACTCAGTTTCCCGCCCCTTGCGGCCCTCGATGGTAGCCGCTGCAGGGTCTAGTTCCAGGGTCTTCTCGTAGTAGTCGTTGGCAATGCGGTCGACCTCGGTCTGGGTGCGGTCGGCCTTAAAAATTTCGGGTAAATCTGGGTGTAGTGTCATACACCCATTCTAGGTTACTGTGACCCAGAAAACAGGGAGTTGGGTAGGGGGAACTACTGGGGACGGGCCCGCTTCCAGGAGCCGGGCCCTGGGCGCAGTCGCATACCCAGGCGCTGGGTGTGGTTGAGGCGGCGCTGCCACATTTCCAGTGCGGTCTCCTGCCGGGAATCAGCCTGGGCCTGTAGCGCCACCACGACGCTGGTCAGCGCAGCCAGCTCTTCTTCCGTGGGGTTGCCCCGCACTACCGAAAGCACAGGGGTGGGCACCTGCTCATCGCCGGCGTCCTGCCCCTGGTTCTCAAGGGGTGCGGACGCCGGTGCCGGCTTCTTGCCGAAGCCCAGCAGGGACAGCGGATTGGGAGTTGCCATGTTCTACCTGCCCCTTACAGTGGAATGTTGCCGTGCTTTTTGGCGGGGGAGGCTGCGCGCTTATCGCGCAGGGCCCGCAGGGAAGAAATGATGCGCACGCGGGTCTCAGAAGGGGCGATAACCTCGTCGATGTAGCCCAGCTCAGCAGCCTGGTAGGGGTTGAGCAGCTCCTCTTCGTACTTGGTAATCAGCTCCGCGCGCTTAGCCTCAACATCGCCGCCCTCTTCGGCCACAGCGGCCAGCTCGCGGCGGTAGAGAATATTGACCGCGCCCTGGGCCCCCATCACGCCAATCTGGGCGGTGGGCCAGGCCAGGTTAATATCGGCACCCAGCTTCTTTGAACCCATCACAATGTAGGCTCCGCCGTAGGCCTTGCGGGTAATCACGGTAACCAGCGGAACGGTCGCCTCGGCGTAGGCGTACAGCAGCTTGGCGCCGCGGCGGATAATACCGTTGAACTCCTGGTCGGTACCGGGCAGGAAGCCTGGCACGTCAACAAAGGTCAGAATCGGAATGTTGAAGGCATCGCAGTTGCGCACGAAGCGGGCAGCCTTTTCAGAAGCATTGATATCGAGGGTGCCAGCGAACTGCATGGGCTGGTTGGCCACAATACCCACGGTCTTACCCTCAACCCGGGCATAACCAATCATCACATTGGGGGCGTAGAGGGCCTGCATCTCAAAGAAATGGCCATCATCAACCACCGACTCAATCACAGCCCGCATATCGTAGGGCTGATTAGCTGAATCAGGAATCAGCAGGTCAAGGTCAAGATCATCGACGGTGACCTCGGGATCCTGGTCATGATCCAGGGGGAAGGTCTCGGTGAGGTTGTTGGAGGGCAAGAACTCAACGAGCTCGCGGACGAAATCAAAGGCGTCCTCTTCGTCCTCAGCGAGGTAGGTCGACGTACCCGTCACCGCGTTGTGCTGGCGGGCACCGCCCAGGGTCTCCATATCGACCTCTTCACCGGTCACGGTCTTAATGACATCGGGGCCGGTAATAAACATGTGGCTGGTCTTATCAACCATCACAATATAGTCGGTCAGAGCGGGGGAGTAAGCCGCACCACCGGCGCAGGGACCCATAATCACCGAAATCTGCGGAATCACACCCGAGGCCCTCACATTCATACGGAAGATATCGGCAAACATGGCTAGCGACGCAACACCCTCCTGAATACGGGCGCCACCACCGTCATTAATACCGATAATGGGGCAGCCGTTCTTCAACGCGAACTTCTGCACCTTCACAATCTTCTCGCCATTGACCTGCGACAGGGAACCACCGTAGACGGTGAAATCCTGGGAATAAACCGCAACCAGGCGACCATCGATAGTGCCGTAGCCCGAAACCAGGCCATCACCCAGCGGCTTTTTCTTCTCCATACCAAAAGCCGTAGTGCGGTGCTTAGCCAGAGCATCAAACTCCACAAAAGAACCCTCGTCAAGCAGCATCTCGATGCGCTCGCGGGCAGTCTGCTTGCCGCGTTCGTGCTGGCGGTCAATCGGGCCCTGCCCGGTGGGCGCAAGAGTCTGCTCGCGGCGGGCGTAGAAGTCAGCGATCTTACCGGCGGTGGTGGTCAAATCGGGGGCATCGGTGGTGGGGTTCTCGCTCATGCTCTGCCTGCCTCGTGCACTGTGGGTCAATGGTGTGGGGTGACCTGGGATAAGGGTCATTCTTTTCAACTATAGACCTGCCACCCCGCCCCACCCAATTATTCTTGGGATTTTTGAGCGATTTTTCTAAATAAGAGTGTTTCGGGAGAGCTGGAGCAGGCTCACGCTTGCTGTCGACCCTCTCGCTGGTTCGCTAGCGCTCACAAGCGATTCATGCCAGCCCCAAGCCAACAGCTTCGCTGTGAGCCTGCTCCAGCTCTAGTGCTTCTTGCTTACTTGCCGACCTTGCCAATCACAGCGTTCCATTCGCGCGCGGTGTAGCCGGTGAGTACACCGCCGGTGCTCATCGGGTCAGCTGCAATAATGCGGTCGAGGTCGTCGCGATCTTCAGCAACGAAGATGAGCAGGGCACCTGCGGGGTCGCCGTCGAGGAAGGCGCCGGCAGCATGCAACTTGCCTTCTTCATGGAGCTGGGCCAGGTATTCGCGGTGGGCGGGGCGGTGCTCAGCCTGCAGGTCGGCGGGGCCGTAGGAGTACTGCACAGCGTAAACGGTCATGGTAGAACCTTTCGTAGGGGTTAGACAGTTCCAGTATTGCACCGCTAGGCCGCTCAGGCTGGGCGTGACCCCGTAGAATAGCGGTCGAAACTTAGTATGTGAGATAAGGAGTGCGCGCATGGGGCATCTTCAAGCTGACCTGGTTGATGTGAGCGGGTTTGAGCGGGTGGAGCTTCTGCCCTCGGTGGGGTCAACCAACGAGTATGCCCGGCAGATTCTGGTGGGTGATGCCCTGGTGCGCCGCAGCTATGGGGAGCTCTCGCTGGTCTCGACCGCCGACCAGAATGCGGGAAAAGGACGCCTGGACAGGGTCTGGGTAGCCCCGGCAGGTGCCGCTTTGGCAACCAGCTTTATCGTGCGTCCGCACGTTAACCCGGCCAACAGGGTTGCGCCCGACCAGTATCACTGGTTTACCTCTTTAGCCGCCTTGGCTGCCTGTGATGTTTTTGAGCAGCTCTCAGGGCTGCACCCTTCTATTAAGTGGCCTAACGACGTGCTGCTGGGTAGCCGTAAGGCCTGCGGTATTCTAGCCCAGCTCGTGATTGAACCGGAGGGGCAGATTTCGGTTGTGGTGGGTATCGGGCTCAACCTGAACCTGGCTCAGGAGGATTTGCCCGTCCCTACCGCCACCAGCGCCCTGCTGGAATCTGGGCAGCCGGTTGATTTGAACCGGGCTCTGACGGTACTGGCTACCAGCTTTTCGCGCTACTACCGGGAGTTTGCAGCCACCGGCTTCGATGCGGGTGCGGCTACCGGCGGGGCCTCCCTCCTGGACCGCCTGCGGGAGCGCATGAGCACCCTGGGAGCTACCCTTACCATTCACCTGCCCGGGGATGAGACCTTTAGGGGAACCGGAGTTGAGTTGACCGCGGAAGGGGAGCTGGTCGTCCGCTCCGATACCGGCGAGGAGCGAAGCTTCACTGTGGGGGATGTGGTGCACGTACGCCCCCAGGGGTACGGGCGCTAGCTGTTCAACCTAGCCAATATCGGGCAATCTTCAGGAAGCATCGATAGACTCACCAGTGATGAAACTACGAGGCGACCTCTACCCCGCAGAACACACCCTTGCCGCAACGCGTGCCCACGGGGTGCTGTTGGTGCGCCCTCTAACGTATTTTCTCGTTGCTATGACTGCCTGGAGTTTCGCCTCGGCTCTGGGTGCCGGTGCCCCTGTCTGGCGCTACCTGGCACTGGCTCTTGCGCTGTGGCTGGTCTGGCTGGGTGTGCTGGGGGTGGCGCGCTGGGTGAATACCAGCTACCTGCTCACTAACGGCCGGGTTGTGATTAGACGGGGCTGGGGCCCCGGTCAGGACGTCAGTGTTCCGCTTGCCGAGATTGAGGGAGTGAGCGTGGGGCGCCGGCACTTGATGGGGTTAACCAATGCTGCTGCCCTGACCGTCCACGCCCGTGGAGTGCAACACGTACTGCGGGCCGTACCCGACCCCGAACGCTTTAGTCGGGGGATTCAGGAGGCCCAGCGGGCTCTGCTGAGCGGGTCTACCTCCCGCTACCGGGTATAAACTTAAAATATCTGTCTGATAAGCCTAAACAGGTTGTTTGGGTTCGAAAAAAGGTGACGGCGGGCATAGAATAGGCGATGGCGCTTAGCGGGTGGTGAACATTTCGTAGCCTGGCTCACAGTAACTAGGTATTCTTGAAGTAGGCAACTATTCGCCGTGCCAGCCCTAGACCTTACTACCTCTAGAACCACGCAGCACTAACCAAGAGAAGGAAGACTCCAGTGGAGAAGTCAGCACCCGGTAGCGACCCCGCCGAACAGGCCGGAACCGCACCCAACCGGAGCAGGCACCACCATAACCGCGTGCAAAGCCAGCTCTACCGTAGCGACGAAGCCCGCCAGGGCGTGCTGGAACTCGAACGCGCTCTACTGGGAGAAAACCGTAGTATGAAGCGCGGCGAAGTAGCTGACGACGCCGGGGTTTCGCTGCTGACCGCCCGCAAAATCTGGCGCTCCTTGGGGCTACCTAACCTCACTGATGACGACGCCTACTTCACCCACGCTGACAGCAAAGCCCTGACCACGGTTACCTCCCTTATTAAAGAGGGCAAACTGACCGAAGAGGCCGCCCTGTCGCTCACCCGGTCGGTGGGGCAGATGATGGACCGCATGGTGGTCTGGCAGGTCGAAGCCCTGGTGGAAGACATGGTTATCAATGGAGGGCTGACCGACACCGAAGCCCGCGGTGAACTGCTAAGTCTCCTTCCGCGCCTTATAGAAGACCTAGAAGATATCACCGTCTACGGCTACCGCCGCATGCTCAATTCGGCCATCTTGCGTCTTGCCCTGCGCGATGAAGAAGATGGAACTGACCTGGCAGACAGTGACCTGCCCCTAGCCCGCGGTGTGGGTTTTGTCGACCTGGTCTCCTACACCTCACTCTCACGCGAGATGAACGAGCGGAACCTGGCTCGCCTGGTTAAGAACTTCGAACAGCGCTGTGCTGAAGTGATTGCGGTAGGCGGCGGACGCATTATCAAAACGGTTGGGGACGAGGTCATGTACCTGGTCGAATCCCCCGAAAACGGCGCCCGTATCGCCCTGACCCTCTCAAAACTTATCAGCGAAGACCCCCAGCTCCCCGAAGCCCGCGTATCCTTCGTGTGGGGCAGGGTACTGCCGCGTCTGGGCGACATCTACGGACCTACCGTTAACCTGGCTTCCCGCCTGGTTGCGCTGACTGAACCCGGGGTCGTCCTCACCGATGACTCGACCGCTGAAGCGCTGGAAGACGACAGGCGTTTTGTACTCATCCCCCAAGGCGTGCGCAACGTGCGCGGTTTTGGCAATGTTAGGCCCGTGGCGATTACCCCGGGCATCGGTAATGAACTGGAGATCGATTTCGAATGACCACAGCCCCCAACCTCACTATCTACGCGGGCAAGTCAACCGACGTAGGCCAGTACCGTGACAACAATGAAGACTCTATGGTCGTTGCCGGCACCCTCTGCGTGGTCGCCGACGGCATGGGCGGGCACGAAAAGGGTGAAGTTGCTTCGCGCCTGTGCACCCGCACCCTAGCCTACGCCCAGATGTTTACCCGCCCCGGCGGCATGACTGAAGAAGAAGAGACAGCGTTCCGGCAGGAAGTTGCCAGCGAGGCCCTCAACGACGAACCGGGCGGACGCCGCCTGGGAAGGCGCCGCAAAGAAACCTCCGCCCTCAACCGCCAGATCCTCAAAACCCTCGATAAAATCAAGGAAATCATTGGTGAGGCCGATGAGGCCATCAAAAACGCCCTTGACCTACGAGCAGGAACAACCGTCACCGGTGCCTGGCTCACCCACATTGGCGACCAGCAGATGTGGTTTATCTTCAACGTGGGCGACTCCCGAACCTACCGGCTGGTCCGGGCAGAAGAGGCTCAGACCGAAGAAGCTCTCTCTATCTCTAACGGGCCGGTTGAAGGTCTAGAACTAGAACAGATCACTGTAGACCACTCTGAGGTTCAGTACCTGGTCGACACCGGTCAGATCACCGCTATGGAGGCCCTGACCCACCCCCGCCGTAACGTCATTACCCGTGCCCTGGGCACCGGTAACTACTGGGAACCCGACTTCTGGGTTATTCCTGCTCGTGAGGGCGACCGCCTGATGATGTGTTCCGACGGTCTTTCTGGCGAACTCTCCCACAACTACATGGCCCGGGTACTTGCTACCGTCGAGCACCCCCAGGACGCGGCGGACGTGCTCCAGATGGCTGCCCTGCGCGCAGGTGGGCGGGACAACATCACCGTAATTGTGGCAGACGCTATAACCGTAGCGGACGCCGAAGCCCGTGCAGCCGAACTCAAAGCCCTGACCGAGACCGACGCCCACGAGATTGTGGCCAACATCGACGGCTACGACTACCCCCACACCGCTACCACCGAAGAAGAACGGTTCCACTCTGAAAAAGAACTGCACCGGGGTATCAACGGCTAGAGTTCAGCCGGGGAGGTTATAGGGCAGAATAGATAGGGTGAGTGAAAACAAAGACCTTCCCGGTGTAGAAGAAGAAACCGTCCACGGCGTTGACCGCGACCTGGTCGAAGGCCAGGGCGTAGCTGCCGATATCAAGGAGCGCTACGCTCAGCTCGTTGACCGCGTTCGGGCAGCCCGCCAAAGCTACTACGTCAACGACGCCCCCACCATCTCGGATGCTGACTACGATGCCCTCTACCGTGAGCTTGAAAAGCTAGAGGCCCAGCACCCCGAACTGGTTGCTAACGACTCACCCACCCAGGAAGTCGGTGGCGAAGCCTCAGCAGCCTTCGCCCCGGTCACCCACCTGGCCCGCATGTACTCGCTGGAAGACGTCTTCTCCCTCGATGAGCTCGGCGCCTGGCTAGACCGCGCCGAAACCAACGCCCAAGAGATGACGGGCGCTCGCCCTGCCTGGCTCACCGAACTCAAGATTGACGGCCTGGCGGTCAACCTGCTCTACCGCAAGGGCAAGCTGGTACGCGCCGCCACACGCGGCGACGGAACCACCGGCGAAGACGTGACTCACAACGTCCTGACCATCGCCTCAATCCCTACCCAGCTCGCCGGTAGCCACCACCCCGAAGAAATCGAAATTCGCGGTGAAGTCTTTATCTCATCGGCTGACTTTAAGGCCCTCAACGAGCAGATGGTTGAGCAGGGCAAGGCGCCCTTCGCCAACCCGCGAAATGCGGCAGCAGGCTCCCTGCGGCAGAAGGACGCCGCCCTGACCGCCGAGCGCCCCCTGAGCATGTTTGTGCACGGCATTGGCTCCCGCACCGGCCTCGATATCACCACCCAGTTTGAAACCTATACCCAGCTCCAGGAATGGGGTCTGCCCGTCAGCCCCTATTCCCAGCTACTCACTAGCCGCTCAGAGATTCTTGAATTCATTGCAACCTACGGCGAAAAACGCCACTCCCTGGTGCACGAAATCGACGGCATCGTTATTAAGGTGAACGATTTTTCCACCCAGGAGCGCCTGGGATATACCTCCCGCGTACCCCGCTGGGCCGTGGCCTACAAGTACCCGCCCGAAGAGGTCAACACTAAGCTACTCGATATCCGGGTGGGGGTTGGCCGGACCGGCCGCGTGACCCCCTTCGGTGTGATGGAACCGGTCAAGGTAGCTGGTTCAACGGTTGAGATGGCAACCCTACACAACCAGGACGTGGTCAAGGCCAAGGGCGTACTCATCGGCGATACCGTGGTGCTGCGTAAGGCAGGGGATGTCATCCCCGAAATTGTGGGGCCCGTGGTTGCCCTGCGCGATGGCAGCGAACGGGAATTCGTGATGCCCACTGATTGCCCCTCCTGCGGTCAGCCCCTGGCGCCCGCTAAGGACGGCGATGTGGATATCCGCTGCCTCAATGCCCGCTCCTGCCCCGCTCAGCTCACCGAGCGCGTCAACCATCTGGCCGGGCGCGGTGCTTTCGACATCGAAGCTTTAGGTTATGAGGCCGCTAAAGCCCTGACCAGTCCGGCAGCCCCTGAGCAGGCCCCGCTTATCTCTGAGGCCTTCCTCTTTGACCTCACCGCTGAGGATCTGGCAGATGTGCGTATTGAGCGCGAGAAAAAGGTCAAAGGTGAACCTACGGGTAAGACCGAACTGGTTCCCTACTTCTATACGCGGGGTACCGCGAAGAAGCCGAGTGCCCCTACCCGCAATACCGAAAAGCTCTTTGAGCAGCTAGAGAAGGCAAAGAGCCAGCCCCTGTGGCGGGTGCTGGTCGCCCTCTCTATTCGGCACGTGGGGCCCACCGCGGCTAGGGCCCTGGCGACCGAGTTCGGGTCGATGGATGCAATTCGCGAAGCAAGCGAGGAGCGCCTGGCAGGCGTTGACGGAGTGGGCTCCATCATTGCTAGCTCGCTCAAGGAATGGTTTGCAGAAGACTGGCACCGCGAAATCGTAGACCGCTGGGCGGCAGCCGGCGTGCGGATGGAGGACGAACGGGACGCCTCAATCGAGCGCACCCTTGAAGGTCTGACCATTGTGGTCACCGGAACCCTAGCCCGCTTCACCCGTGATAGTGCCAAGGAAGCCATCATTGTGCGCGGTGGAAAGGCCTCCGGCTCGGTCTCGAAGAAGACCAGTTACCTGGTGGCTGGTGAGTCTGCCGGGTCCAAGCTTGATAAGGCTGAACAGCTGGGTGTGACGGTGCTGGATGAAGAGGGATTTGAGCTGCTTTTGGCGCAGGGGCCGGACGCTGTTGCTTAGGGTATGAGTCACAGGTAGGTCACAGGATTCTTTGATTCTGTGACCTAAATGTGACATAAGACTCTGTTGTTTGAAGGGGGAGTGGCTGAACTTTAAGAAATTTTTAAAGCGGGGTAAGCCTGTCTTTAATGATAGACAAGTCTTGGTGTGTTGAGTGACTGTAGCCCGCTTTAAACCGCAGAAATACGGGCTTGTTGCCGGTGTTAAGGGTGGTGCAAGCCTGTCTTTAAAGCCAATTGCCCAGGGGAGGGCTAGGGGTCTTGGCTTCGACTGTAAAAGGTGTTCTGTCTCAAAAATGGGTTGGCAAAGCCGAAATCGTTACGTTATCGTTATCAACGAATCAAAAACGACCGCCAAGCCACAGGTGCAACGGTCTATAGCTCACAGTGGAAGCTGTGGGCGCATGCTGGGCTCTACCGCACACCTGATGCCGTCTACAGGGTAAAGCCTCAAACAATCCACTCAACGATTACGGGTAGACGGCAATGCATTGATGCCCAGGGATGGGAAGAGCATAAGGTGGCCTTACGGAGCATTTCATGACTTCCAACATTCGTCGTTCAGCAGCAGTACTTGCAATCGGTGGCGCAGCAGCAGCAAGCCTGGCCGCTACCCCCGCAGCCAACGCCGCTCCCCTCGAAGCTTGGGAAGCTCTCGCACAGTGCGAGTCAGGTGGCAATTGGTCCATCAACACCGGCAACGGCTACTACGGTGGCCTGCAGTTCTCACTGTCCTCATGGGCAGCCGCAGGCGGCACCGGCAACCCCGCAGCTGCCTCAAAGGCAGAGCAGATTCGCGTTGCTGAAAACCTCCTTCAGATGCAGGGCTGGGGCGCCTGGCCCGCTTGCAACGCTAAGCTTGGCCTAGCAAACTACGGTACCGCAGCACCCCAGCTGCCTGCTGAAGCCCCCGCTGTTGCGCCTCAGGCAACCGAGGTAACCGAAGTTGCTACTGCCCCTGCTGTTGAAGAAACTGCAGCTCCCGTTGCTGAGGCTCCTGTAGCTGAAGCTCCCGCTGCAGAAGCAACCGCAGAAGCAGCACCTGCTGCTAACACCTACACCGTCAAGGCTGGCGACACCCTGTCAGAAATTGCTTACGCTCACGGCTTCAACGGCTGGGACGAAGTACTGGCAGCTAACTCTGACCTGATTCAGGATGCTGACCTGATTGAAATCGGTTGGGTTCTGACCATCCCCGCTAAGTAAGACCCCTCCAGGTTCTTAGACCTCTAGCGGATTTCTGATCTCACACCGTCGCCCCCTAGCCTGCACAGGCTAGGGGGCGATTCTTTTTTAAATCGTGTTATGACCGTATGGGGGCTAAGATAGAAACTGAAAACCTATGTCTAACTCGTGGAAGTGATTATGTCTGCTATTACGAGTGAGCAGGTGGCACACCTTGCCATGCTGGCTCATATCGAGATGACTGATGAAGAGCTGGCCGCTATGGCCGCTGAGCTCGACGTCATCGTAGAATCCGTCAAGTCAGTCTCAGACGCCGTCTCAGACGATATTCCGGCAACCAGCCACCCCATCCCGCTCAAGAACGTCTTCCGCGAAGACGTGGTGGGCGAAACCCTGACGGCTGAAGAAGCTCTTTCGGGTGCTCCTGACGCCGAAGACGGCAAGTTCAAGGTTCCGGCAATTTTGGACGAAGACTAAGGAGCGGGCATGAACGACATCATCAAACTTTCCGCAGCAGAACTTGCTGACAAGCTGGCCGCAGGGGAACTGACTTCTGTTGAAGCAACCCAGGCCTACATAGACCACATCATCGCCACCGATGGCGAACCTCTGGACACAGAAAACCGCGCAGCCGGCAAGAGCGGCCTCAATGCCTTCCTGCACCTCAACGCTGAAGAGGCTCTGGAAGTTGCTGCCGCTGTAGACGCAGACCGTGCCGCCGGCAAAGAACTACCTGCCCTCGCAGGCGTCCCCATCGCCGTTAAAGACCTCATTGTCACCAAGGGCCAGCCCACCACCGCAGCTTCCCGTATGCTCGAGGGCTGGATGAGCCCCTACGACGGCACCGTCACCCAGAAGATCCGCGAGGCTCGTATGCCCATCCTGGGTAAGACCAACCTCGACGAGTTCGCCATGGGCTCCACCACCGAGCACTCAGCTTTCGGTGTTACCCGCAACCCCTGGGCTCTAGACCGTATTCCCGGTGGCTCCGGCGGTGGTTCCGCTGTAGCAGTAGCTGCCTTCCAGGCCCCCCTGGCCCTGGGTACCGATACCGGTGGCTCCATCCGTCAGCCCGCAGCCGTCACCGGCTCGGTTGGCGTTAAGCCCACCTACGGCTCGGTCTCCCGCTACGGCGTCATTGCCATGGCCTCATCCCTGGACCAGGTCGGCCCCTGTGCCCGCACCGTCCTCGACACCGCCCTGCTGCACGAGGTTATCGGCGGTCACGACCCCAAGGACTCCACCTCCCTGAACGAGCCCGTGCCCGCCTACGCGGACGCCGCCCGCGCCGGTGCCGCTGAAGGTGGCCTCAAGGGCCTGCGCGTCGGCGTCATCAAGGAACTGACCGGCGAGGGCTTCCAGCCCGGCGTCATGGCCCGCTTCAACGAGTCCCTGGAGCTGCTCAAGGAAGCCGGCGCAGAAATCGTTGAGGTCTCCCTGCCCTCCGTCAAGGAAGCAATTGGGGCTTACTACCTGATTATGTCCTCCGAGGTCTCATCCAACCTGGCCAAGTACGACGGCGTCCGCTTCGGTCTGCGTAAGCTGCCCGAAGAAGGCCACGTCACCATCGAGCGCGTCATGGCAGCCTCCCGTGCCGCAGGCTTCGGCTCAGAAGCCAAGCGCCGCATCATCCTGGGTACCTACGCCCTGTCCGCCGGTTACTACGACGCCTACTACGGCTCAGCCCAGAAGGTACGCACCCTGATTCAGCGCGACTACGCCAAGGCATTTGAGGTCGCAGACGTGCTGATTAGCCCCACCGCGCCCACCACCGCCTACAAGCTGGGGGAGAAGACCAAGGGCGACCCCATGGCCATGTACAAGGGCGATATCGCCACCGTACCCACCAACCTGGCCGGTGTACCCTCCCTGTCCTTGCCCGGTGGCCTGGCAGATGAGGACGGCCTGCCCGTCGGCATCCAGTTCACCGCCCCCGCCCACGAGGATGCCCGCCTCTACCGCGCCGGTGCTGGTCTGGAAGCCCTGCTGACCGCTAAGTGGGGCGGCTACCTGCACGAGCAGCTGCCCGATACCGCCGCCCTGATCCGTGACTTTGACTTCGAGGGAGCTAAGTAAATGTCTGACGAAATCCTGTCGTTTGAAGAAGCCATGGAGAAGTACGACCCCGTACTCGGCTTCGAGGTTCACGTAGAACTCAACACCAAGACCAAGATGTTCGACGCCGCTCCTAACGAGTTTGGCGATACCCCGAACACCAATGTCACCCCCGTCTCCCTGGGCCTGCCCGGCGTGCTGCCGGTGGTCAACGGTAAGGCTGTTGAATCCGCTATCAAGCTGGGTCTGGCTCTGGGCTGCGAGATTGCGCCCGTTAGCCATTTTGCCCGCAAGAACTACTTCTACCCCGATACCCCTAAGAACTTCCAGACCTCCCAGTACGACGAGCCTATCGCCGCTAACGGGTCCCTGGATGTTGAGCTGGAGGACGGCACCGTCTTCACCATCGACATCGAGCGTGCCCACATGGAAGAAGACGCTGGCAAGCTGACCCATAAGGGTGGCACCGCTGGCCGTATTCAGGGCGCAGACTTCTCCCTGGTCGACTACAACCGCGCCGGTGTTCCGCTGATTGAAATTGTTACCCGCCCCATCGTGGGCGCGGGCGACAAGGCTCCTGAACTGGCCCGCGCCTACGTGGCTGCCATTCGCGAAATTGTCAAGAACCTGGGTATCTCCGACGCCCGTATGGAGCGCGGTAACGTCCGCTGCGACGCCAACGTCTCGCTCATGCCCAAGGGTTCCACCGAGTTCGGTACCCGCTCAGAAACCAAGAACGTCAACTCCCTGCGTTCGGTTGAGCGTGCGGTGCGCTACGAGATTCAGCGTCACGCGGCCGTCCTCGAAGCAGGCGAGAAGGTCGTTCAGGAAACCCGCCACTGGCACGAAGACACCCGCGAGACCACCAGTGGTCGCCCCAAGTCTGACGCCGACGACTACCGCTACTTCCCCGAGCCCGACCTGGTTCCGGTCGTCACCGACGAAGAGTGGATTGAGCGTCTGCGCGCCGAGCTGCCTGAGCCTCCCGCCGAGCGCCGCCGCCGTCTGAAGGCCGACTGGGGCTTCTCGGACGAAGAGTTCCGCGACGTGGTCAACGCCGGTGCTATGGACGCCATCGAAGAGACCGTCGCCGCCGGTGCTCCCGCCTCAGTTGCCCGTAAGTGGTGGATGGGCGAGATTGCCCGTATCGCCAAGGAACGCGAGGTTGAGCTGACCGAAACCGGTGCAACCGCCGCTACCATCGTTGAGCTCAACCAGCTGATTGAGGGTAAGAAGATCAACGATAAGATTGCCCGCCAGGTACTCGGCTTCGTCATTGAGGGCGAGGGTACCCCTGCTGAGATCGTTGAGAAGCGCGGCCTGGCCGTTGTCTCTGATGACTCGGCTCTGACCGCCGCTATTGACGAGGCTCTGGCCGCTATGCCCGATGTTGCCGACAAGATCCGCGCTGGTAAGGTGCAGGCCGCTGGCGCCGTGGTTGGCCAGGTTATGAAGGCTACCCGCGGTCAGGCAGATGCCGGACGTGTGCGCGAGCTGATTCTCGAAAAGCTGGGTGTTGAGGGCTAAGGTTCCCTGACCTACTGAGCTATGTGCCGGGCGTTCTCCCCTGTGGGGAGGGCGCCCGGTTTTTCTTGCCCTGGAGGGGAAAGGGTACAAAGAAGGCGCCCGCTCTGGGAAAGAGGGGCGCCTTATTACTTTGCACCGCGGGTAGGGCTCTGAGGAGAAGAGCTCTACCCGGTGAGCGGCCGATGCACTAGGGAAACAAATCGACCGCCGGGCTAGATAGCAAAAATCGCACTGAGGCTATCTAGCTTTTCTCGATATAACGCGGTGGGAGGTTGTGCACTAGTACAGAGGGGGGAACTAGGAGCGAAAACATGCACCAGGGGCGGGATGTCCTTTTGTCAGAAGCTCTGAACCTCTAGCACCGGTTAGGGTTATCGAGTGTAAGGGAAGGTGGTTACCACATCCACCAAACCTTACATGCTTAGGTTATGTTCTCCCACGTCTCACTTATATCGCAGAGCGATCAGGGGACCTAGATATTGGGAGTGGTAGGAATCTAGGTGGCAACCGACCAGCTCAGGGTAAGGCGGGTGTCTTTAATACTGGGGTAGAAATGGGAGAGATAATCGGTTACTTCTCCGGCACAGGTAATAGTGGCATCTGAAGCGTTGGCATCGGTTTGCTCGGTGAAGCGGACGGTTAAGGGGCTTCCCGCAGCAGTCAGTTTGATAGCAGCGGAATAGCTGCGGTGTGTGAAAGGAAGAAGAAGGGAAAACGAATCATCGGTGTTTTGTGTTGCCCTGCCTTTGACACTAAAACACAGCATAAAAGTCTGTAGGGGTTGGATGAAGCTGGTGGGAGTAAAGACCCATTCCTGGTCTTCGCTCACACGCGATACGGAAAAGTGCCGGTTGTCGCAGATGAGCTCTTGCCCCTGGGGCAGGGAGAAGACGAAGGCCGAGCAGCCTGACTCGAGACTGAGAAGGGTGTAGGTGGCGTTGAGAGTAAATGCACCGGGGTCAGTCGGGTCAAGCTGAATATCCAGGTAGCAGCTAGAGGTCAGTACCTGGGGGTTGGTGCGGAGGAACTGTACGGTTTCTGAGTCATCGAACCCCTGGGTGGCTGCCTTGTGCAGGGTCTTGCGGGTTCGCTCATCGAAGCCGAAGGTCTCGCTCAAGAGGTCAATGGTTTCGCTACTGATGTGTTCGCCGGTAATGGCCCGGCGCACCCGGTCTTTGTACTTGTGGGGCGGGATTTCTAAGCCGTAAACCGTATGTTGGTGGGCACTCATAGCGCGGGCGATAGCCCTGATAGAGAAGGGGTTAGCCTCGCCCAGTTTTTCGTGGTGGACGTAGCGTTCCCACACATCGCGGACGTAGGGTTCAAGGAGTTCTGAACGAAGCAGGGAGCTCACCAGGTGGGTCGTGGAATCGGTGCCGGAAGATGAAGACATGGTTTTAGTGGGAGTTCGAGGAGTCGAGAGGGGAAGGACGCACGGAGGTGCCCTCGTGGTAGTGGCTGACAGCTCCATCATGGTCAGATTCCCAAAAGTAGGCGAAGACAGTGTCTTCGGCGATGGGGAAGCTCATAGAGTAGCGGAGCTGAGCGGGAAGCTCTATCACTTCGAGCAGGTTTTCATCGCGCATGGCTTGGGACCAGATTTTCTGGTGCATATTGGTGGGCGGGGCATCGAAGGTAAGGGCCAAGCTGGTGTTGAAGCGGGCCGGCGTAAAAGGCCCTAGAGAAGCGTAGTTGAACTTCTCTCGTTTACGGAGCATGGGTTCGATATTGAGGTCGATCCGGTAGCGGATCTGGTGTACCTGTCCGTAGCGAATAGGGTAGGGCGTCCTGATGGCTAACTGCCACATGGTGTTGTCCTGGTGATGGATATGGGCGCGTTCATGCTCGTTCATAGAGATGAGTTCGCCACCTTCAACAAGGGTGGCGGTGGAATCTGTGGACTCGAAGCGTGGAGAGATGAGGGTGAGCTCATCAACTTCAGAGCGGATAATCTCGGTGACGATGAAGTGGCGCATGAACCCGAAACGGTCGACATGGCCGTCCATCAGGGTGGAGAGCGACGTGTAGTTGCGGGTGTCAATGGTGCGTTCGGCGCTGGTGAGGGTCTCTGCCCGCTGGGCGAGCTTTCGGCTGAGGCTGTGGGTCGAGAGGGCACGCTGGAGTTCTCTTGCCTCGGCCGCTGTGAACTCGAAGGCCGTGATGAACATGTGGGCGGTGGCGTCCGAAATCGCTTCGCCGTTGAGGGCGCGCGAGACCCGGTCTTTGATGGTGGCCGGGTCGATGTCCTGGTCGAGGTAGTCAGAAAGCTCGTAGGCGATGAAGGTGGCTACGGCTCGTTGGTTGATGGAGTTACCCCGGCGTCTTTGCACGTGCCGCATCCACTTTTCCCGGTAGGGCGGCTTATTCAGCAGGGAGAGCAAGATTTCGTGGGGGACGCGCGGGGTGAGATCTACTAGATCAGCGGACGGGGGCATGAGCGGGTTTACTCCGTGACGCTAGTGGCACCCAGGTGGGTGAGCAGGAAGGAGTAGTCCCAGGCGATTTCGCGCCAGGCGGTGTAGCGGCCTGAGCCGCCACCGTGGCCGCCGTCCATCTCAATTTTGAGCAGGGGAGTGGGGGAGGCCGGGTCAATGGTTTCGCGCAGGGCTGCTACCCACTTGGCCGGTTCAACGTAGAAGACGCGGGTGTCGTTGAGGGAGGTAACAGCTGCAATGGCCGGGTACTTGACGGGGCGGATGTTTTCGTAGGGGGTGTAGGACTTCATGTAGTCGTAGACCTCCTTATCGGTGATGGGGTTGCCCCATTCTTCCCATTCCAGGGCTGAGAGCGGCAGGTTGGGGTCGAGAATGGTGGTGAGGGCGTCTACGAAGGGGACCTGGGCCAGGCAGGCTGCGTATTTTTCGGGAGCCATGTTGACGACGGCGCCCATGAGCAGGCCGCCGGCTGATCCACCCATGATGCCGATACGGGCAGCGTCCACCCAGGCCTGGGAGGCCAGGAAGTCGGTGGCGTCGATGAAGTCGGTGAAGGTGTTTTTCTTGGCCAGCTTCTTGCCCTCGGTGTACCAGGCACGGCCCATTTCGCCGCCCCCGCGGATGTGGGCGACGACGAAGATGACGCCGCGGTCCAGCACGCTGAGGCGGGCGGTGGAGAAGTAGGGGTCCATGGAGGACTCATAGGACCCGTAGCCGTACTGAATCAGGGGGTTTTCCTGGGCCTTATCGAGGTCGGCGCGGTGCATGACGGAGAGCGGAATCATGGCTCCGTCCGCTGCCGGTGCCCACATGCGGTAGGCGGTGTAGTTCTCGGGCTCGTAGCCGATGACGGGGGTGCGGCGGCGCAGCACGAGGTCGTCGGTATCGGGGAAGTAGTCGTAGACGCTGCTGGGGGTGAGGTAGGAGGTGTAGTTCAGGCGGATAACCGGAGACATGATGTTCACACCGGAGAAGGCTGACGTGTAGAGCTCTTCGGTGAAGCCGCCGGGCTCATAGAGGTCAATGCCCTGGGGGTGGGCAGAAGCCACCTGCTCCGCGAGCGCGGTACGCGGGGCCACAAACACCTTGACGGTGGTGTTCTCACGGGCCATCAGGACCAGATGGTTGCGGGAGAACTTGAAACCCTCTAGGCGGACGTCCGTGCGGTGGGGCACCAGGGGAATCCAGCTGGCCTTGAAGTCGGCAAAGGGTACGTACTCTTCCCGCAGGGGAGCCAGCACGATTTCGCCGTTGGGGGCCTCGTGGTTGTGGCCGATGACCAGGTAGCCGGTGCCCTCCACATCGATAACGTCGGTGGAGTACTCGATGCCGGCGTCCCGCTTCATGATGAGCGTGGGCTCTAGCTGGCCCAGCTCGTGGATGTTAATAATGCGGGTCTCTGAATACTCGGAGTTTGAAGAGGTAATGACCACGTGGGTTCGGGAGGACGACATCCCGGCTCCCAGCCAGAGCCCGTTGTCGTCCTCGCGGTAGAGGGCAAAATCTTCAGACGCACTGGTGCCGATAGCGTGGGCACGCACCTCATAGGGGCGCCAGGACTCATCGGCTACCGAGTAGATCAGGTGCTTAGCGCCGGAGGCAAAGAAAGCACCAGCGAAGACGTCCTCAATCTTTTCCTCCAGAATCTCACCGGTATCGAGGTTCTTGAAGTACTGGGTGTAGCGCTCGTCGCCCGAGTCATCAACACCGAAGGTCAGCAGGGAGCCGTCGCGAGTGACCTGGAAGGAACCCAGGGAGAAAAAGGCCATGTCGCGGGCAAACTCGTTGCAGTCCAATACGACCTGCTCGCCGTCAAGCGGCTCACCGGGGCGGACGACCGGCGGCTGGTAGCGCTCTTCAACGCTGCCCTCTGTGAGGGCGGGGACGCGGCACATGACCGGGTACTGCTCACCGGCAACCGTGCGGTTAAAGTACCACCAGGCCCCGCGGCGCGAGGGCACCGACATATCGGTGAGCTGGGTGCGCCCCTTAATCTCTTCAAAAATAGCGTCCCGAAGGGGCTGCTGGTCTTCTGTGACCGCCTCGGTAAAGGCGTTCTCAGCGCGTAGATACTCTAGAACCTCGGCGCTTTCCTTATCGCGCAACCACTCATAGTGATCAACAAAAGTATCACCGTGATGGGTGCGCTCAACGGGTACACGCTTGGCAAGAGGAGGAGTCAGAGACATCATCAGCCCTTTCGTAAAAACTCGCTTCCCACCATTCTAAATGACGCTCATAGAACGTAACGTACGCAATACAAGGACACATGCTGAAACTTTAGAGCCCTTTCTTGACGGTCCCCGGGTGAGCCAGCCAGACTAGAGACAGGTCAAGAGAACCAGCGCTAAGCCCCAGCTAGCTGGTCGGCAACCCTCCACTCGCGGTGGGGTGCCCTGGGTGATGACCGGGCGTACCCACCGAGAACCAGGTACGCAAGCGCGGGACCGATGTGCCTCTATCTTCTGCGAGGGCATCAGATTCTTTTCCTCCTTACCCGGGCGGAAGATACGGCATGCGGCCCGTTTCAACTGAACACTGAAACAACGACCTCCCTAGGAGTAACCGCATGACCACCGAGAACACCGTTCCCACCCCCTCCAATCCCACCGGCTGGAAGTTCGAAACCCAGCAGATTCACGCAGGCCAGGAACCCGACGCGGCAACCGGCGCCCGTGCCCTACCCATCTACCAGACCACGTCCTTTGTCTTCAAGGACTCCGCCCAGGCAGCAGGTCGCTTCGCCCTCTCAGAGCTGGGCCCCATCTACTCCCGCATCAACAACCCCACCCAGGAAGCCGTTGAAAACCGTATCGCTGCCCTCGAAGGCGGCGTCGGCGCCCTGCTGCTGGCCAGCGGCCAGGCAGCGTCCACCTTCGCAATCCTGAATATCGCCGGTGCCGGGGACCACATCGTTGCCTCCCCCTCCCTTTACGGCGGCAGTTTCAACCTGCTCAAGTACACCCTCAAGAACCTCGGTATCGAAACCACCTTCGTTGACGATCCTGCTGACCCCGAGTCCTGGCGAGCAGCAGCCCGCGAGAACACCAAGGCCTTCTACGCAGAAACCCTGCCCAACCCCCGCGGCGACGTACTCGACATCGAGGCTATCTCGGGTGTAGCCCACGAGGTCGGTGTGCCCCTCATCGTTGATAACACCATTGCCACCCCCTACCTGCTCAACCCCATCAAGCACGGCGCTGACGTGGTTATCCACTCAGCCACCAAATACCTGGGCGGCCACGGCACCTCGGTCGGCGGCGTCATCGTAGACTCCGGTAACTTCGACTACGGCGCCTACCCCGACAAGTACCCCCTCTTCAACCAGCCCGACGAAAGCTACCACGGCCTGGTCTACGCCCGCGACCTCGGCGCGGACGGTGCCTTCGGAGTCAACCTCTCCTACATCCTCAAAGCCCGCGTCTCCCTCCTGCGCGACCTCGGCTCCTCCATCTCACCGACCAACGCCTTCAACATCGCCATCGGCCTTGAAACCCTCTCCCTGCGCGTAGAACGCCACGTAGAGAACGCCCTCAAAGTCGCCCAGTTCCTCAAAGACCACCCCCAGGTCGAATCGGTCACCTACTCCGGCCTGCCCGATTCCCCCTACTACGAACTGGCCCAAAAGTACCTGCCCAAGGGTGCTGGCGCCGTCCTCGGCTTCACCCTCAAGGACGCCGACGCCGAAACCGCCCAGAAATTCGTGGACTCCCTCTCCCTGCACTCCCTGCTGGTCAACATCGGTGACGTGCGCTCCCTGGCCGTACACCCGGCGTCCACCACCCACAGCCAGTCCACCACCGAAGAGCTTGAAGCTATCGGCATCAACCCCGCCTTCATCCGCCTTTCGGTAGGTATCGAACACATCGACGACATCCTCGCCGACCTCGAACTCGGCTTCACCGCCATCCGCTAAGGAAAGGTAGCCCAATGACGACCGCCCGCCCCGCTGAGACCACCCCCAACCGTACCGACGGCGTCCTCACCTACGCCAAAGTCGGCGACCTGACCCTCGAATCAGGGGCAGTGCTGCCCGACGTCACCATCGGCTACGAAACCTGGGGAACCCTCAACGAGGCGGGCGACAACGCCATTCTGATCCTGCACGCCCTGACCGGTGACACCCACGTCTCGGCAGGGCGAGTAGGGGCGGACGCCAGCGAGCAAGACCGCGCCTACGCCGAAGCCGCCGGGTGGTGGCCCACCGCCGTCGGCCCCGGCCGCGTGATCGACACCGACAAATACTTCGTCATCTCACCCAACATGCTCGGCGGCTGCTACGGCACCACCGGCCCAGCCTCACCCGCCCCGGCCAGTATCGACCCCGAACAAAAACCCTGGGGCTCCCGCTTCCCCCTCGTTACCATCCGCGACGGCGTCCGCGCCGAAAAACGCCTGCTCGACCAGCTCGGCGTTACCTCCCTCCACCACGTCATCGGCGGCTCCCTCGGCGGTGCCCGCGCCGCCGAATGGGCCGTCACCTACCCCGAGCTCGTCCGCTCCTGCGCCGTCATCGCCTCCGGCCCCGCCGCCACCGCCGAACAAATCGCCTGGGGTCACATGCAAAACCTGGCGATCCGCCAAGACCCCGCCTTCGCCGGCGGTGACTACTACCCAGGCCCCGGTCCCGTCACCGGCCTGGCTCTGGCCCGCCGCATTGCCCACACCACCTACCGCTCCGCTGCCGAACTCCACTTCCGCTTCGGGCGCGACGCCCAAGACGGCCACAACGTCCTGCACCCCCTCACCGCAGACCGCGGCCGCTACCAGGTCGAAAACTACCTCGACCACCACGGCACCAAACTCACCAACCGCTTCGACGCAGGCTCCTACCTCGCCATCAACGAAGCCCTACTCTCCCATGATCTCGGCCGCGACCGCGGCGGCCTCGAAAAAGCCCTCGCCCGCACCACCTGCAACTGGACCATCGCCTACGTCGACTCCGACCGCCTCTTCTTCCCCTCCGACTCCCACATCCTGGCAGCCTCCCTGCCCAACCCCGTAGAGCCAGCCGTCATCCACTCACCCTGCGGCCACGACGGCTTCCTCATCGAACACGAACAGCTCGAAAGAATCCTCGCCACCAGCATCGAAACCCAGGACGCCGCCGACGAAGCAAAACCGCGGGAGCGCAAGCACCTGTGGGCAGTAGCCTAAGGCTGGCTCTGCCGGTGGTAAGTTGGGGGTTATGAACCAGTACACTGTTGAATATTCAAAGGCAGAACCCTTTCGCCGGGGTACCCACCTGGTTGTCCTTCTGCACGGCTACGGCTCCCACGAACGCGACCTGCTGGGGCTCACCCCCTACCTGCCCAGCGAAAAGGTGACCTACGCGTCCGTCCGCGCGCCCCAGCCCGTCGGCTACCCGCTACCAGCTGATGCCGACTCCGCCTACATCGAGGGACCAGCCATGGGCTACCAGTGGTGGCCCCTCAACCAGCAACTAGACACCGTGGGCTTTACCGCCATCGAACTGGCTGTCGACTATCTGCTGGGCTGGCTCGAACCCATCGCCGCCGACTACGACAGCGTGACCCTGCTGGGCTTCTCCCAGGGCATGGCTCTTGCCACCTCGGTAGCCCGTGCCCGCCCCGATCTCATCAAGGCCGTGGTAGGGCTCTCCGGCTACGCTGTGGCCGGGGGAGAGAACTACTTCAAGGACGCCCAGCTAGCTGACGAGCCCCTGCCCCTCTTCTGGGGGCGCGACGAAGCTGACCCCATCATCACCCCCGACAAAATTGCCTATACCCAGGAGTGGGTAGCCGGACACACCGCTCTCATCGCCCAGACCTACCCCAACATCGGGCACGGGGTCGCAGCAGCAGAACTCACCCATATCTCAGCCTTCCTCAATGAGAAAGTACTTGCTGAATAATTATGTGTAAGGACTGCGGGCTCGCCTTTAACGGGCTAGGGGAGCCCGCAGATCAAACGCGAAAATAATTGCCTGGGCGAGCTGTTTTTCCTGAGGCTCCGTGAGGTAACCAATCGTCCGCCCTAGGGTGTCCTGACGGACCGTCAGGATGTTATCCACAGAAATAGCGCACTCACGGTCAAGACCGTTAGCAGGCCCTAGTAAGACCTCGCTCGATAGCCCCTTGATCGTTGAGGTGATAGGGGCGATGGTCACCTTAGTCATCGCAAACCGCGTAGGCTCGCGCGTCAAAATGACCGCTGGCCTTGTCTTATCGAGATGGACTAAACAAATTTCGCGCACGATTCAACGCCTACTGTTGAGACGAAGGCGTGCTGCTGGCCCAGTCCACTAACTCGTCCAGGTCATCCTCTGGGCCCAGAGAAGCCAGAATAGCTGCATCAACTAAAGCCGCCCGGCGTCGCCTCTCATACTCAAGCGCCTCAGCAACAATCTCAGCGCGGCTTCTAGCCTGGCCTTCCTCCACCTCATGATCAAGAAAGGCCACTAAATCATCGGGTAAACGGACTGCAATCTGAACTGTCATAACCCGAGAATACCAATATGGGATTCGCTTGGCTAGAGGTTATTCAACCTCCACCTGCACGGTCACGCCGTTCAGCTCAACGGTATCGCCAGCATGCAGCTGACGGCCGCGCTGCTCGCAAATCTCACCGTTCACCTTCACCAGGCCGTCCTGAATCACCTCACGGGCATGCACCCCGTTCTCCACCAGGTTAGCCAGCTTCAAAAACTGGCCCAGGCGAATCATATCATCACGAATAAAAACAGACTCAATACTCATACCCACCACTCTACCCGCGCCCGCACCCAGACACCCAGGTGCGGTAGGCTTAAAGACGTGTGCGCCACCCGGCCCACCTATCTTTAACATCCAAGCACGCCACAACCGGTGGCGCAGGCTCATAGGAGACACCAACACATGGCACCGAAGTCCAAACTCGACAGCGTTATTTCACTGGCCAAGCGCCGCGGATTCGTCTTCCAGGCAGGTGAAATCTACGGAGGTTCCCGCTCAGCATGGGACTACGGCCCGCTCGGTGCCGAACTCAAAGAAAACATCCGCCAGCAGTGGTGGCAGACCTTCGTGCGCGGTCGCGAAGACATGGTCGGCCTCGACTCCTCCATCATCCTGCCCAAGGCAGTCTGGGAAGCATCAGGCCACGTAGCCACCTTCACCGACCCCCTCGTCGAATGCCTCTCCTGCCACTCCCGCCACCGCCAGGACCACCTGATCGAAGCCTTCGAAGCCAAGAAGGGCCGCGCCCCCGAAAACGGCATGGATGACATCGTCTGCCCCAAGTGCGGCACCAAGGGCCAGTGGACCGAACCCCAGAACTTCTCCGGCCTCATGAAGACCTACCTGGGCCCCGTCGACAACGAAGAGGGCCTGCACTACATGCGCCCCGAAACCGCCCAGGGCATCTTCGTCAACTTCAACAACGTCGTCACCGCCGCCCGCAAGCGTCCGCCCTTCGGCATCGGCCAGATCGGCAAGGCCTTCCGCAACGAAATCACCCCCGGCAACTTCATCTTCCGAACCCGCGAGTTCGAACAGATGGAAATCGAATACTTCGTGCACCCCGACGACGCCCCTAAGTACTACGACCAGTGGATTGAAGACTGCTGGAACTGGTTCGTAGACCTCGGCATCAACCCCGACAACATGCGCAAGTTCGACGTGCCCGAAGACGACCGCGCCCACTACTCAGCCGGCACCATGGACCTCGAATACCGCTTCGGCTTTACCGGCTCAGAGTGGGGCGAACTCATGGGCGTTGCCAACCGCACCAACTACGACCTCGGCGTGCACAACGAACACTCCAACGCCAAGCTCGAATACTTTGACCAGGGCACCGGCGAACGCTATGTACCCTACGTCATTGAGCCCTCCTTCGGCCTGACCCGCTCCATGATGGCCTTCCTCGTCGACTCCTACGTCGAAGACGAAGCCCCCAACACCAAGGGCGGCGTCGACAAGCGCACCGTGCTCAAGCTCGACCCTCGCCTGGCCCCCGTCAAGGCAGCCGTCCTGCCCCTGTCGAAGAAGGAAGACCTCGTCCCCACCGCCAAGAACCTGGCCGACGAACTCCGCCGTAACTGGAACATCGACTACGACGATGCCGGCGCCATCGGCCGCCGCTACCGCCGCCAGGACGAAATCGGCACCCCCTTCTGCATCACCGTCGACTTCGACACCCTCGAAGACCAGGCAGTCACCATCCGCGAACGCGACACTATGACCCAGGAACGCGTCTCACTCGACCAGGTCACCGCCTACCTGGCAGCTAAGCTGACCAAGTAAGTACCTGTAGGTACATAAAAGGACGGACGTGCGTTCGCCTGCTGACCCTCTTGGGGCTCGCGCTGGGGCGCTCACCCCAATTCACGCCAGCCCCGAGCCAGCTGGCTTAAGACGCGTCTGTAACGCCTAGAGAAGGTGCACAAAAGCCGCCCCTCCCCAAAGTGGGAGGAGCGGCTTTCGTCTATGAAGGAGCACATTGGTGCCTCAGAAGAACAATATCTTCTAGATTTCTACCCGCTTCAAATCCAGCGTCAGGTGGCCCGCGACTGAGCGCGCGGCCTCCCAGTCACTGCGCAGGACCGACTTGATGACCGCATCGTGGTACTCGCCGTCAATCAGGAAAGCCTCGCGGCGGCGTCCTTCGGGCACAAACCCGCAGGAGGTGTACACGTGCTTGGCCCGCTCGTTGAAATCCAGCACCTCAAGCTCAATACGGTGCAAATCGAGCTTCTCAAAGGCGTAATCAACCATGAGCTTAGTAGCCTCGGTGCCGTAGCCCTTATTCTGGCCAGCCTGCCCAATCGCGATACGGTAGTTGACCGAGCCGTTATCGGGGTCGTACTCGTTGAAGGCAACCTCGCCCACGTACTTCTGCTGGTCCAGCGCGTACACCGCTAAATCGAGGCGGTTCTTCTTCTCGTTGCGGCGGGAGTACCACTCGCGGGTCTTAGTCTCGTTGAAGGGGTGGGTCTCTGTTGAGCGGGAGTGAACGGTGCCGGTCTTAATCAGAACGTCGGGTTCCTGCAGAATACCGATCATGGCGTCAATGGCATCGGCGTCGAAGGGGCGCAGCTCAACGCGGGAGCCGACGAGGGTGGGCTTGTGGGCAAGGGGAGAAGTCATAACACCACGCTAAACAATAGAGTCAAATAAACTTTAAGCCCTTAAAGTCTAGCTGGTAACAGGTCGGTGAAATCAAGGTGCCGCTCTGCCGGTTCACGCTCAGCGTGCGCGCTTTTCACCCCGCGGACGTCCGCAGCTTAGGCAGGGGCGCTAAAGTAGATGGGTACACCCCACCGGCTACCCGAAAGGCACCACCGTGAGCACCGCCGAGAACACCTACACCCTACGCCCCTGGCGAGAGGGCGACACCCTAGCCCTGCTCGAATACTGGCACGATGCCGAAAACCGGCAGGTAGCCGCCTTCCGCTCGTCCTTCGGGCCCGACTCCGACACCCGATTCTCCCGCACCCTCGTCGCAGAGCACCAGGGCGTGCCCGTGGCTGCAGGCACCGTCTACGAGACCGACCTGCACCCCAACCGCCTCTGGTCCTACATCGAAGTAGCCCCCGAACACCGCCGCGCAGGCCTCGGCAGCCTGCTCCTACAGGCCCTAAAGGACGCCGCCGCCTCAGCCCCCAGTGGCACCGTAGCTCTGCGCGCCAAGGTGGAACCGGCGTCCACCGGCCTTGACTTTGCCTCTGCTCGCGGTTTCACGGTCTCCCAGCGCTCGCGCATGGTGCGCATTGAAGCCGGGGCAGTGCCGTCCGTACCCTTACGCCAGGACGAATCTGAACGCATCACCCAGGCCATCGAGGACCTGGCCACCGGGTCTGTCGAACTGACCCAGCGTTTCTGGGAGTTCTACCGGGCCGTACACACCTGGGACGAGCCTGCCGACCTGCCCATCGGCCGCGTCAACCGCCTCTTCCTCTCAGACGAGGCCGAGGCCCTGGGCGCTGTGGTGCTGCGCGATGATGTACTTCGTGCCCAGGCGAACGGCAAGAAGGGCGACATCATCGCTTTTGCCGTGAGCTACCGCCCTATCGAGGTAGACGCCGGCCAGATGCCCGTCTCTGAAGATGATGCCACCGAAATTACCATCGGTTACCGGGTGGGCCACCCCGGCGCCCGCGAGGCTATCATGCAGCTGCTCTCGGTACTGACCGGCTCCTACGCCGTGCAGATCGAGGTCGATGATTCCATGGACGATTTGGCTGTGCTGATCGACCAGTTGGTGAAGATGGGTGCTGCCACCGTGACCAGCGAGTCTCTGGTACTGGTTGACGGTTAAAGGCCCGTGGACGATACACGCGTAGAGAGAATCTTACGGGTGGCCGAGTGCGTGCCCGCCGGGCGGGTTGCTACCTACGGTGATGTCGGTGCGGTCGCCGGCGAATCTCCCCGGCTGGTGGGGCGCACTCTCGCACTCTGGGGGTCGAACGTGCCCTGGTGGCGCATCTGCAACGCCCGCGGGGAAATCCCGGGGCACCTGGAGCAGGCTCGCCCCTACTGGCAGGACGAGGGCACCCCGCTACGAGTGGACGGCCGGGTCGCTCTGGGCGCTGCCCGTATCGGCGCGGACGCCCTCGCCCACCTTTCTGCCCCTCGCCTCGTTGAGCTGGGGGAGGGGCAGGCTTAGAGGAGCTAAACGCCGATGTCGCGGGCTTTGCGCCTCTGAGCTGAAGCCTCCCGTGCACTACTGCTTGAACCGATGTACCCGAGCAACGGCCAGATTGCAGCGTTCTGGGCTTGCATATCCCAAAAGATATTGAGAATTGCCCAGACGATCCAGGTAATAGTAAGCGTCCCGGCAAAGAGTCCCGGTCTCCATACCATCGTGCGGCTTCCCTTGGGGCGCAGGAACCACTGAGTGAGCACCGTACCAACCCCCACTAGGCCAATCGCCCACAAGGTTATAGCTAGTTCTCGGCTGAGGTACCAGGTGATAAAACCGTGTAGGCCCCACAGTCCCACCATGATGAGGGGCGCATAGATGCTGTTACCAGGGGAGTTCTGCTGAATCGTCATTGAAGATCACCAATCCTGTTACTTTGCGGGCTGAGTTGAAAGAGAGTTGGCCGACCGGCTCACCATTTTCGTGGCGCAGCCGGTAGGTGAGTACAAAGCCGGAGCCTGACTGCTCTACCACGGTTTTTTTCACCTCAATAAAGGGGCCACATGCCTCAAGTACCTGCTGCCAGGTTTTCAGAATCTTGCGTTTAGACAGCAACCGGGCGGTTGTGTAGGTCATGTGGCTGTGTACATGCTCGATGTCACTGTGAGCCAGGGCAGCAAAGAGGGCTTCGGTAATCTGCTCCAGCTCCACCTGAATCTGTGAGAGAGACCGGGCGTTGTAGACAGTCTCTGAAAAGCGCTGGGCGGCAGCCTGCTTGGTCACGCCAATCGCCGAGCCGATAAGTTGCCAGGTCGCGCCGCCTGCGCGAGCCGCCTGCACAGCGTCCTCAAGCGCACGGGTAGCCTGGCTAACCTGCTCGTTAGCGGCGCGGACGGCGGTAATGCGCGGGTCGTTGGACTGCACGGGGCCTCCTTTCTTAGACGCTTTCTTAGGTGCGTCAAGCAATCTTGACGTATCACAAGTATGTGATTGTTCTTGGGTGCCTGTCAAGAGGTTTTGACGATTCACCGATTGGGCTTGAGGTGCTGCCTATGCTGAGGGCGCGTATGTGGAAAATGTTTACTTTAAAACTAACCCCTGTTACTTTCTTGCGTCATCTGTCAAAAATGACATGACTAGGCATGTCATTGGTTGGCATGCCCAGTCATGCTCTATTTTTCACCTCAGGGTGAAATTTTGTCTTTTTTCTTAAAAAGTTCGCTTAGTAGTTGCTCAGCCTGCTGAAAGTATGTAAGGTTATTACCAGTTGCTCAGCCTACTGATAGCACTCATCGGGAGAGCTCGGCTGGCGCAACACCTCGTACTGAGAGTCGCAAAGAAAGGCAATAGCTCATGGCTACCAACGAAACCATCGAAACCCTGCGCAACAGCACCGTATTCGGCACCGACGGTGAAAAGATTGGCAAGGTAGGCGAGCTCTACCTCGACGCCCAGACCGGTGAACCCACCTTCGTTACCGTCAACACCGGTTTCTTCGGCACCAACGAATCCTTCATCCCCGTGGACAAGGCCCGCTACGCAGGCGAAGAAATCCACGTTCCCTACACCAAGGAATTCGTCAAGGGCGCCCCCAACATCGCAGAAGACGGCGAACTTTCACCCGCTGAAGAGCAGCGCCTCTACGAGTACTACTCACTCACCGCAGGCACCGCAACCGCTGGCACCGCAACTGCCGGTGTAGCTAACACCGAGCGTCCTGCCGCCGACGCCCACGCAGCTCAGGCCACCGCAACTGCCGAGAACGGCGACGTCGTTGCCCACGAAGAGCGCCTGAACGTTGGCACCGCCACCAGCGCAACCCAGACCGGCCAGGTCCGCCTGCGCAAGGTCGTCCGCACCGAAAATGAAACCGTCGAGGTGCCCGTCCGCAAGGAAGAAATTGTTGTTGAGCGCACCAACCTCAAGGACGGCGAAGTTGTAGAAAACTACGACTTCGACTCCGCCGAGGCACAGGCAGACGTTACTGTCACCGCCCACGAAGAGCGCCCCGTTGTCTCCACCGAAACCGTAGCCACCGAGCGCGTCTCAGTTGGCAAGGAAGTACGCACCGACACTGAGCGCGTCTCAGCAGACGTCCGCAAGGAAGAAATCGTTGTAGAAGGCGACAACAAGTAAGCCTCGCTCTAAGCCTCTAGCGCTGAACCACAGCCTCATGAAGGGCCCCGGGAATGAACCACCCGGGGCCGTCTGTTTACCCTCACAACTCACGGAAGAACAATGACTCATCTCGTAGATCCCCGCAGTAAATACCCCGTCATCGCACCACCCGAACAGACCCAGCCCGAACCTGGTCTTGACGCTGAAATGACCCCCAAAGCCGACCTCGGCATCGACAGCTACCGGGGGACAGGGCGCCTCAAGGGCCGCCGTGCCCTCATCACCGGCGGTGACTCGGGTCTGGGAGCTGCCGTCGCCATCGCCTACGCCCGCGAGGGTGCTGACGTTGCCATTGCCTACCTTCCCGAAGAAGAACCCGATGCGCGCACCATCATTGAACAAATCGAAAAAGCTGGAGTACAAGCCCTGGCTCTACCCGGTGACCTACGGGAACTAGAGCAGTGCCAGCTGATTGTTGAAAAAACCGTTGAAGCCTTCGGTGGGCTCGATATTCTCGTCAATAACGCCAGCCGTCAGGTGTGGCACGAAAAGCTCGAAGACCTCTCAGACGAAGACTTCGATGCCACCATGAAAGCTAACGTCTACTCGTCCTACCGGGTCACCAAGGCTGCACTACCGCACCTTCAGGCAGGTTCCTCCATCATCTTCACTTCCTCAATTCAGGCCTACGAGCCCAGCGAAACCCTGCTGGACTATGCCCTGACCAAGGCAGCCCAGAACAATTTCAGCAAGGGTCTAGCCCAGGCGCTAACGCCGCGCGGTATCCGTGTGAACTCGGTAGCACCCGGCCCCTTCTGGACTCCGTTGCAGCCCAGTCACGGTCAGCCCCAGGAAAAGCTCACCCAATTCGGGCAAGACACACCCCTGGGGCGTGCCGGTCAGCCTGCTGAAATTGCCGGTGCCTACGTATTCCTGGCCTCAGACGAAGCTAGCTACGTCTCAGGCGAGACCCTGGGCCTCACCGGTGGGCGCCCCACCCCCTAAGCACTCATAGCCTAGTACCCTGGCGGGCGTCCGCCCCACCCTGCACTTGCCCAGCTACCAGCTGGCGCAGCGGCAATCAGGTGGGGAGGGCGTCCTTCTCTTTGCTCTAGCTAACAGCGCCCTCGCGGGGTTTGTGCCAGAATTGGAAGGTTATGACAGAAGAGACTTTAGAGACCGGCCAGACCCCGGCCCGTGCCAAGCAACTAAAATTGCCTCCCCTGCGATTGGGCAAGCACACCATTGACACCCCGGTGGTGCTGGCACCCATGGCTGGCGTTACTAACAAGGCCTTCCGCCGGCTCTGCCGCGACTACGGTGGCGGGCTGTACGTGACCGAGATGGTCACCGCGCGGTCCCTGGTGGAGCGTAATCCCGAGTCCCTGCGCATTATTGACCATGATGGCGACGAAAAAATCCGCTCCATCCAGATTTACGGGGTGGACGCCGTCAACGTGGGTAAGGCAATCCGCATGGTGGTCGAAGAAGACCGCGCCGACCATATTGACCTGAACTTCGGTTGCCCCGTGCCCAAGGTGACTAAGTTGGGCGGCGGCTCAGCCCTGCCCTGGAAGACCGACCTCTTTACTGCCATCGTCCAGACCGCCGTGCGCGAGGCTTCTCGCGGGGACGTACCCCTGACCATCAAGATGCGCAAGGGCATAGATGAGGACCATCTGACCTACCTGGAATCAGCCAAAATTGCCCGCGACGCCGGGGTTGCAGCTATCGCCCTGCACGGCCGCACCGCCGCCCAGCACTACTCGGGTAAGGCTGACTGGGACTCCATTGCCAGCCTGCGCGAAGCTATCCCCGACGTGCCAATTCTGGGCAACGGCGATATTTTCTCAGCCGAGGACGCCATCGCCATGGTTGAGCAGACAGGGGTGGACGGCATTGTGGTCGGCCGCGGTTGCCAGGGTCGCCCCTGGCTCTTTGGCGACCTTCAGAACGCTTTTGAGGGCTCGGAAGAGCGCCACCGCCCCTCTGTTTCTGAGGTGGCGGATATGATTTATCGCCACGCGGAATTGCTGGTTGAGACTTTTGGGGATGAGACCCGCGGCCTGCGCGAGATCCGCAAGCACGTGGCCTGGTACTTCCACGGCTACCCGGTGGGCGGTAAGCTGCGCGCCAAGATGTCGACCGTGCCCACCCTCGAGGCCTTCCGCGAGTACCTGGCCGAGCTGGACCACTCCATCGGCTACCCCGGTGCCGCCGTTGAGGGCCCTCGCGGACGTGCTGGCAACCCCAAGAAGCCCCACCTGCCCGATGGTTGGCTGAATTCCCGCGTCCTGGGGGACGCAGAGCGCCTGGGCCTGGTGGACGCCGAGCTGGATATCAGCGGCGGCTAGGGGAGCGGACGGCCGGGCCCGGCTAATCCATGTCGGGCGGTGGAGGGTCGGTGGGAGTTTTACCTTTCCACAGGTTCATGTCCCACATGATGGAGAAGAGGCTCATCATATGGAGGCTGTGAAAGACAGCTCCGCACTCTTCACCGTAAATGTCGCTGGCTGGGTCTGAGGCGGCGATTGCCCGTACCGCCGTGATATTGAGGCAGATAACAAGAATCAGTAGGAGAAGCCCGAGTATCCACTCGTAGACGAGTAGGCTAGCGGCCGCCATAGTGAGAAGGAGCGTGGCCCAGCCTTTGAGAGTATTGCCCAGAAAGAACTCGTGGGTACCCAGGTAACCCTGCCAGCAAGCCATCTGGTAGGCCCTGGACTTGGTGCGAATAAGCCTCTCGTACCGAAAGCGCTCCAGGTCGCCGTAGCTGGGCACATACTTCTCACTCATAGAACATGACTGTACCGCCCGGTAGGTTCTAAAAACACAGGTTACGTGAGTGCTTATCAGAATCGCGCAGGGCCCATGAGTGGCGTGGGCGCTGCACGATTCTTGTGGACACTGATTTTGCGAAATATAAGTGTGGGGAAATTTATTAACAGAAGCCAAGCGTGTAACCTGTGGCACATGAAGTATTCAGTGGTTATCGTGGGTCTTGGAGCGATTGGTTCGTATCTTGCAGGGGAGCTAGCTGCTCGTGGGCATTCAGTGCTTGGAATTGAACAGTACGCCCCGGTGCATGACCGCGGAGGATACTCTGGCGAATCTCGACTTTTTCGTATGGCCTACCACGAGGGAGCTGAATATGTGCCGCTTCTCAAATATTCACGTAACTACTTCATCGACCTAGATACGCGTCATCCCGCAAAACTTTTTCACCAAACAGGGGCTCTTACAATCGGACATCCCAATGGTGCAGGGCTGATTGGTGTTCAAGACTCTATCAACAACTTTCATATTGATTTCGAAGCATACGATGCAGAAGAACTGAGGCGCCGCTACCCCCAACACGCTGATATCACAGATGAAATTGGCATTCTCGATAAGCAAGGCGGGGTGCTGTATTCAGACGCTATCGTGCACCAAATGCAACAAGAAGCGAAAGCGGCTGGTGCGGAGCTGCATACACACGAAGAAGTTGTAGGCTTCGAAGAAACTGCCCGCGGAGTTAAGGTGCGCACTGTCCGAGATACCTATAAGGCTGACCATCTCATCGTCTGTACAGGAGTATGGTCTAAGACCCTTGTACCAGAACTAGACCCGTACGTGTCGATTGTTCCCATTAGCTTGGGATGGTACATCACTAATGGTGTTACGGACTATGCTCCCAGCTCTTTTCCTGGCTTTATTAGAGAATCAAATGGGTCCCATCTCTACGGTTTCCCTTGTCTCGATGGGATGACCGTAAAGGTAGGTAACGTTGGCAACCGTTCTGAGGTGCCTACCCCGCGGGAGCTTCCACCTCGAGCATCTGGCCCAGCTTTACGAGAACCTGCGCAATTAGTTGCTCGGTATCTGAAAGGGGTCACAGACGGACCCGCCCGCCACTCTATGCACATGGATCTATTTTCTCAAGATCATAGGCCGATTATCGATCGTCTTTCGGGGCGGATTATAGTAGCTACAGCTTTTTCTGGGCATGGCTTCAAATTAACCCCGGCTCTCGGCCGTGCCATCGCAGATTTAGTTGAGGACCAAGAACCAGCTTTTTCATTACAGAACTTCAACCTAAGTCGTTTCTTTGAACCCTCGGCATAGGTTTTCTCGGCAATACAACTTGAACCACATCTACAGTAAACAGCGCACCCCACACGCAAAGGAGCGATTCCCGTGGACTTTACTCCCTGGGCTCTGGTCATTGACCTGGGTATTATCGGGCTGCTGCTCACGGTTAGCACCGTACTGCGAGCTCGCATTAAATTTATTCAAGAACTGATGATTCCGGCTCCCGTTATTGCGGGATTTTTAGGGCTAGCTTTGGGGCCAGCCGGGGCTAACTGGTTACCGTTTTCAAGTGCGATTGGCTCATACGGCTCGGTACTTATTGCTGCCGTCTTTGCTTGTATCGCGTTAGGAACAGACCTGAGTCTCAATAAGCTAGGACGCCCTTTGGGACAGTTCTTGAGTTACACAGTCCTGCTCTATTCCGCCCAAGTTGTTGTAGGTATTTTATTAACTCTTTTACTGCTGGGGCCTCTGTTTGATACCCCAGAAGCATTTGGAGTGGTTCTATTCTCGGGATGGGCTGGTGGATTTGGCACGGCAGCTGCAGTAGGAGATGTTTTTACTCAGGCCGGACAAGAGGAGATACAGTCATTAGCTTATACCTCAGCAACGGTCGGTCTACTCATTGGGATTTTAGGCGGCGTAATTATCGCTAAGTATGGCGCTAAAAAAGGTTATGTTGAAGAGTTTGCAGGCCTTAAAGAGTTACCTGAGGAAATTCGAACAGGCATTCTTCCTCAGAAAGCTAAGCGGCCCTCTATCGGTACTCACGTATTTTCTAGTTCTTCAATCGATACCCTAGGCTTTCATTTGGGTGTTATTGCTGCTATTACCGCGATTGGCTATATGGCTCAGCAGTATCTTAAAGGGTTTTTCCCATCAGTTTCGATTCCTGTTTTTAGCTTGGCTTTTATCTTGGGACTCATCGTTCGCCTGAGTATAGATAAGCTCAAGCTGGGCCATTTCGTTGATCGAACCACTATGCAGTCTATTTCTGGCACTGCTACCGATGTATTGATCGTTTTCGGTATTGCTTCTATTAAGCCTGGCTTAGTAGCAGATTACTGGGTGCAGCTAACTATTCTATTTGCCGTGGGTCTTGTTCTTTTGCTGGTTCTTGGGTTGGTGCTGGCTCCTCGTGTTCTTGATCAGGGCTGGTTCGAGAAGCAAATTTTCACGTGGGGCTGGGCTACAGGAGCCTTAGCACAGGGCATTGCCCTACTGCGCATTGTTGACCCGAAACTTAAGTCCCGCACGCTTGAAGATTACGCCTTGCTCTCGATTTTTAATCAGAATGAGATTCTGGCAGTTACTTTTATTCCTGCTTTAGTCGTTGCTGGTGCTTCATGGACTGTTGCTGGAATCTGGGGGCTAGTCACAGTGGTTGCCATTGTTGCGCTCTTTATATTGGCGAGGGGCGGGCATAACGCGCACTCGCGGATGAAGAGATAGCCCTGGAGCTAAGAAGACCCTGGATAGAATCATGGTATGCAGATTGAACTGACCCGATTTCGGGTAAAACCAGGCAAGCGACATAAGGTCGATGAGTGGATGCTTTTCCTCAATCAGAACATGGAGGCTGTCAAGGAAACACTAGAGCCTGAGCACATGTATGTTGAGACAATCTTTGCTGAAACAATCGATGGAACCGATTACCTGTACTGGTATTCGGTGCGTGGGGAGGCCGGCTTAGAACAGAAGGTTACTGAGTCTGAGCACTGGTTGGACGAAAAACACGTCGAGTACTGGCGTGAATGTATCGATCCTACGTACCCGCCCCAAGATCTGTCGCCGCGCGTGCACATGCTGCCTGACCGCGTCCTGGCATCTATGAAGCCGCTGTCCCAGTAAACAGCGCATACCAGAATCGCGCAGGGCCCACGAGCGGCGTGGGCCCTGCGCGATTCTGGTGGGCGGTAATATGTTGGGCGTTGAAGAGCATGGTCACTCTTACTGCCGATGGATGAGAGAATCAAACCGGTATTGCGAACTGTTTCCTTAGGTTTCCCCAGATGAACGTTATATTTACCGGTGCTAATGTCTGCACCTAGCATGGAGCACATGCTTATTTCAGGTCTCTTTGTGGGTGCCGCCCTAGGTTTTGTGCTTCAGCGCGGTCGGTTCTGCGTCACCGGTGCTTTCCGTGATGTTTGGGTTGCTAAAAATACCTGGTGGCTTGGAGCCCTTTTCGTAGCTATTAGCGTCCAAGCTATAGGACTAGCTCTTTTTAACAGCACGGGCTACCTGCCTACCGAAACCGTAGCTAGCGCCTTTGCTCCTTTCGCTACTGTGGTGGGTGGATTTATCTTTGGAATCGGTATGCTCCTTGCCGGGGGATGCGCGACGGGTACCTACTATCGCGCTGGTGAAGGCCTGGTAGGGTCTTGGTTTGCCCTCATCTTCTATGCTCTCTTTGCCGCTATTTTCAAGTTCGGGCCGCTAGGACAAAGCACAAAAACCGTGCAGTCCTGGGGCGTGACTGAGAATGCAACGATTTACCAGAGTCTTGGCGTTTCTCCCTGGGTTCTCGTTGGTATCTTGGTTCTTATCACCGGAATCTGGGTCTACCGTAACCTCACTCGGCCTAAACTGCCCGTCGCTACCCTGCCTGCCGAAAAGACCGGTTTAGCTCACATCCTCTTTGAAAAAGCCTGGAACCCTTACATCACAGGCGCTATCATCGGCCTCATCGCTCTTATTGCCTGGCCTTTGAGTTGGGCAACTGGGCGTCAATGGGGTCTTGGCATCACCGGCCCTAGCGCTAACCTCACAGCTTTCCTGACAACGGGTGACACCGATTATGTTGACTGGGGCCTTTTCCTTGTTTTAGGGATTCTCCTAGGGTCTTTCATTGCAGCTAAGGCAAGTGGAGAATTTAAAATTCGTGTACCTAGTGCTGACATTATCGTGAAATCAATTCTCGGCGGTGCCTTGATGGGGTGGGGCGCCGCATGGGCTGGAGGTTGCACGATCGGTAACGGCCTGGTTGAAACGTCTATGTTCTCGTGGCAGGGATGGGTAGCCTTTGTAGCTATGCTGCTGGGTGCTGGCCTTGCTTCAAAAATCTTTATCGTCAATCGCTTTCAACTTATCAAAGCCTAAGGAGACATCATGGCACAGCGAATTCTCGAAACAGATGGTCTGATTTGCCCTTTTCCCGTCCAAGAAGCCAAAGCAGCCATGGCTGAGCTTAGCTCCGGCGACGAACTGGTTATTAACTTTGACTGCACCCAGGGCACTGAAGCAATTCCGAGGTGGGCAGCTGAGAACGGTTACGGAACGAAAGACTTTGTTAAACGTGGCCCTGCTGAGTGGAGTATCACGGTCATCAAGGCATAACTGAGCTTATTCAGTTCTGATCAACTTCATCATAGGTATCTGTCGCCGCGCGTGCAAATGCTGCCTGACCGCGTCCTGGCATCCATGAAGCCGCTGCCCCAGTAAACAGTGCTTACCAGAATCGCGCAGGGCCCACGACGCTCGTGGGCCCTGCGCGATTCTCGTGGCCACTGAGTTTGTGAAGGGTAAGGGCGGGCGGACGCTGCACCCCGCTTCCCTGCCTCTGGGCAGGAAGAGCGGGGGGCGGCGTCCGCCCCACTGAGCTGGGTGCACCCTCTAGACTTAAAACATGCACACCCACACCCTGAGCCCTGAAACCCCGGCCGATACCGCAGAAATTCGTGACCTGCTCCTGGCTGCCTTTGAGACCAGCTACGAGGCCGACCTGGTCGATGCCCTGCGCGGCAACCCCAACGCCTGGGAACCGGGAATCTCCCTCACAGCCCGCGACACCGTCACCGGTGCTCTTATCGGCTACATTCTCATCAGCCGCTGCTGGGTGGGGTCCTGGCCTGCCTATGCGCTCGCGCCCCTGGCCGTCCACCCCGATTACCAGGGCAGGGGAGCGGGCACCGCCCTGGCAGGTGAAGCTCTAGCCCGTGCGGCGGCGTCCGCCCAGGTCAGCAATGCACCCACCAGCCTGCTGGTGCTCGGTGAGCCCGCCTACTACAGCCGTTTTGGGTTCGAGCCGGCAGCCCGCCACGGGGTACGCGCAGTCATCGAGGGTGTTGAGCCAAATGCCCTGGCAGAAGCCCTGCAACTCGTTAACCTCACCCCCGACTACCCGCCTATCTCAGGCGAGGTCACCTGGCCCGCAGAATACGGCCTCGACCAGGGCGATGACCTCTAAACTGGAATCCCAGGCCTAGATTGAACCGGTAGAGAAAAGACGAGATTCATGAGCAGCACCTTCACCCCAGAACAGGCCCCCACTCCCGGCTATAGCGCAGCGGACGCTGAACGCTGGGTTCCCGAACACCACAAGTTTGTCTACCGCTCGCCCTTTGAACGCGACCGCGCCCGCGTGTTGCATTCTGCGGCTCTGCGCCGTCTCGGCGCTAAAACCCAGGTGGTTGACCCCGATACCGACGACTTCGTGCGTACCCGCCTGACCCACTCCCTGGAAGTTGCCCAGATTGGCCGCGAGTTGGGGCGTATGCTGGGCTGCGACCCCGACGTGGTCGATACCGCCTGCCTCTCCCACGACCTCGGCCACCCGCCCTTTGGGCACAACGGTGAAACCGCCCTCGACCGGCTAGCGGCGGACGCCGGTGGTTTTGAGGGCAACGCCCAGACCCTGCGCCTGCTCACCCGCCTTGAACCCAAGGTGATTAGGCACGACGGCGGTTCTGCCGGGCTGAACCTGACCCGGGCGTCCTTGGACGCAACCTGCAAGTACCCCTGGACCCGCACCAACGCCCCCGCCCGAACCGACGGCAAGCCCAACCGCAAATTTGGCATCTACACCGATGATCTGCCCGTCTTCGAATGGCTCCGCGCCGGGGCCGCTGAAGCCGGGGCTGCCCCCACCCAAAAATGCCTGGAAGCCCAGGTCATGGACCTCGCTGACGATATCTCCTACTCCGTGCACGACGTTGAGGACGCCGTCTTCGGTGGGCACGTGCAGCTCGATGACCTGAAAAAGGCGGACGCCCGCCAGCAGGTTTTCGACAAAACCCGGCTCTGGTACCTGCCCGGGGTTGAGGACGCCACCCTCGACAAAGCCCTAACCCGCTTAGAGAACCTCAACCGTTGGGTGCCGAACATGACGGGGACCCGCTCGTCCATGGCGGCGTTCAAGGCCCTTACCTCTAAACTCATTGGGCGTTTTGCTGCCAGCGCCATGCTGGCAACCCGCGACGTCTACGGGGACGAACCGCTCACCCGCTACCAGGCCCAGCTGGTGGTACCCGAAGAAACTGAGCACGAAATCGCCGTGCTCAAGGGTATCGCCACGGCTTTTGTGATGGCTCCCCGCGATGCGGCAGCCGCTCAAACAACCGAGGGGAACCAGCAGGAGATCCTTGAATTCCTGGTGCACGCCCTCTTTGATAACCCCAACTATCTCGACCCGGTCTTTGCCGCCGACCTGCAGGAGCTGGGGCGCAATGACGATACTGCCCGCCTGAGACTGGTGATTGACCAGGTCGCCTGCCTGACCGATCGATCCGCGGTCGCCCTCTTCAAGCGAATCACAGGAACCCACTGGGCGGTTGGCGATAAACCGCTGTGGTAGATACACACTGCTAAGGACGTGACACATGAGATACAAGAAATCCTTCAAACAGATCTTTATGGCGGCGCTGGCGAGCCTGCTCATCGGCTTGCTCGCCGGGTCGCTGACCGGCCTGTGGATTGTGGGTGTAGGCTCCTTCATCGTAACCCTGTTAATTGCGCTCTCACCGGAATCCTTCGGGCTGGGGCGTACCCGCCCGGGGCCACTCGATGACGATCTCTACAGCTAAACATGTTGGTGCCCACAAGGCATAAAACTCCCGAGTCCCCGGCTTGACGCCCCCGACTAGAATTGAACCCGTGGCAGGCTTAATCAAACGAGAAGACATTGACGAGGTGCGCTCCCGCACCGACATCCGCGAAATCATCGAAGGGTACGTAACCCTCAAATCCGCCGGTATCGGCTCTTTCAAGGGCCTGTGCCCCTTCCACGATGAACGCACCCCGAGCTTCCACGTGCGCCCCCAGATGGGTACCTACCACTGCTTCGGCTGCGGCGAATCGGGCGATGTGATCAGCTTCCTCATGGAAATGGACCACACCTCCTTCACCGAAACCGTCGAAAAACTCGCCGCCCGTATCGGCTACGAACTGCACTACGAGCAGGGTAGCGGTATGAGCCGCGAAGAAGTAGGACGCCGCCAGCGCCTCCTCGATGCCCACAAGATTGCAGCGGAGTTCTTCCAAAAAAACCTCTACACCCCTGCCGCCGTTGAGGCCCAAAAGTTTCTCGGCGCCCGCGGCTTCGACCCCGCAGCCACCCAAAAATTCGGGGTAGGCTTTGCCCCGCGCGGCTGGGATAACCTGCTTAAATACCTCATGAACAAGGGCTTCACCACCGAGGAACTCCGCGAAACCGGCATGTTCTCAGAGGGGCAGCGGGGCCTCTACGACCGCTTCCGCGGGCGTATCATCTGGCCCATCCGCAACATCACCGGCGAAACCATCGGCTTCGGCGCTCGCCGCCTCTTCGATGACGACCAGGGGCCCAAATACCTCAACACCCCCGAGACCGCCCTCTACAAAAAATCACAGGTTCTCTACGGGCTTGACCTGGCCAAACGCCCTATCGCCAAGAAGAAGCAGATTGTGGTCGTCGAGGGCTACACCGACGTCATGGCAGCCCAGCTGGCCGGCATCGACACCGCCGTCGCCACCTGCGGCACCGCCTTCGGCACCGACCACATCAAAATCGTGCGCCGCCTCATCTCCGACGACGGCACCGGCGGCGAAGTCATCTTCACCTTCGACGGCGACGCCGCCGGCCAAAAAGCCGCCCTCGCTGCCTTCTCAGAAGACCAGCGCTTCGTCGCCCAAACCTTTGTCGCCGTCGCCAAAGACGGCATGGACCCCTGCGACCTGCGCCTAGCCCGCGGGGACGCTGCCGTACGCTCCCTCATCGCCTCCCGGCGTCCGCTCTTCGAATTCGCCATCGACGCCACCCTCGCCAACTACGACCTCGGCACCCTCGAAGGGCGCGTGCGCGGCATGCGCGCCATCGCCCCCATCATCGCCGGAATCAAGGACGCCGCCCTGCGGCCAGCCTACGTACGGCAAGTATCCGGGCAGTTAGGGCTAGACGCCGCCGAAGTGCAGCGAGCTGTCAGCGCAGCGGCAGCTAACCCGCAGGCGTCCGCCAGCCAGCGAGCCGAAGCCGCAGAAGCAGAACGCGCCGCCCGAATCGCAGCAGAAGAAGCCCCCGCCCCCGTAGAAGACCCCTACGAGCTGCCTGACCTACGCGACCCCGCAGCCCGCACCGAGCGTGAAGCACTCGAAATTGTGCTGCAATACCCCCAGTACCTCTCCCTCGAACAGTGGCAGGAACTAGCCACCGTGCACTACCGCTACCGGGCCCACAGCGGCATCGCCCAGGGCATCATCGGGGCAGCCTCCACCATCGCTCCTGAGCCCGGAGCCACCTGGGTCAATACCGTTCGCGCCCACGCCCCCGAACCCGTCCACACCCTCATCGCAGAACTCACCGTCGCCCCCATCCCCGCCCGCACCGACGACCAGCTCAACCGTTACTCCCGCGACATACTCAACCGCCTCTTCGAACAAGAAATCACCCGACAAAAATCGGACCTCCTCATGCAGCTCCAGCGCCTATCGCCCCAGGACAACGCCGAGGCCTACCGGGAGATCCAACAGCAACTCCTCACCCTCGAACTCCGCCGCCGCAGCAAAATGCAAGGCCAAGACTAAGATGTGATGTAGTTAACCCCATCTTGATTTGCACGGGGTGAAAACCCCGTGTAAAGTTATTACTCGTTGCAGCGATGGAAACAAAGCAAACAACATTCCCCCGTAGCTCAATTGGCAGAGCATTCGACTGTTAATCGAAGGGTTACTGGTTCGAGTCCAGTCGGGGGAGCAAATAAACAGCCCGGTCTTATGGCCGGGCTTTTTTGTATGCTTACGCTCTCCACCTGTGGCACTGGCCCCCAAATGTTGCGGCGCCACTGCCACATCTGGGGATCGGTGCCACATTTACTTAAAGCCTTGTCTTGTGTCGACTAAGGGTGGTGGCTTCGCGCGAAGAGGCGTAGTATGTGAACTGTTACATAGTTCATAGATGAAGGAATAGGAAATGTCTGACCAGCAACTTCTAAACGACCTCTACGCCACCGCCGCTCGAAACGAGAAAGACGTCATCACCTGGCGTCACCACCTTCACCAGCACCCCGAACTTTCAAACCGCGAGACAAAAACAGCGGCCTACATCGTTGAATGCCTCAAAGATATGGGCTTCGCAGATACTGACATACAGCAAAACATCGGCGGAACCGGAATCATCGCTACCCTGCGAGGAAGTACCCACTCAGAAAAGGCTGTTCTCTTACGGGCGGACATGGACGGCCTGCCTGTCAAAGAAGAAACCGGCCTGCCCTATGCCTCTGAAGAAGTAGATGAAAACTACCCCGGTGGCCCTTTTCCCGTTGCCCACGCCTGTGGTCACGACTGCCACGTCGCCATGCTTTTGGGTGCAGCGCGTACCTTCGCAGAGCACCGAGAGGAACTCGCCGGAACAATCTACTTCGTATTCCAGCCAGCTGAAGAGGGTGCCCCGGTGGAAGAAGAGGGCGGCGCTGCCTACATGCTAACTGATGCGGCCTTTGACTCACTTGACCCCCAGCCAACTCTGGCCTTTGGTATGCATGTGATTCCTGCACCAAGTGGCTATGTGGGATGGGCCTCGGGTGTGCAGCACGCTTCATCTGAAATGGTCAAGATAACTGTGTGCGGTGAGCAGGTGCACGGTTCATCGCCGTGGGCGGGACGAGATCCGATGCCAGCGGCTGCGGACATCATCAGCGCCATGGGGCAAATCTACCGCCAGATAGATGCTAAAGACGCGTTTACTATTTCCATTGGACATGTTGAAGATCAGGGGCGTTTCAACATCATCGGCGAAAAAGTAACCCTCTGGGGCACCGTGCGCTGTCTAAAAGACGGACTGATGGACACCGTCAACACTAAGATTTCCCGTACAGCTACCCACATTGCAGAAGCCTATGACTGTACAGCTACAGTTGAGTTCTTGCAGCAAATTCCGGCTGTGGTTAACGCGCCTGAAACGGTCGAAGTCTTGCGCCCTGCTTTGGAAAGCGCAGCAGCAGACCCGGATCAGGTCTTTGCAGCGCCAGCGTCACTGGGGTACGACGACGTCTCTGAGTTCATTAACCGGTACACCGGTATGTATGCCCTGCTCGGTGTGCAGGACGTGAAGTTCGGCTCGGGCGCTATGCCAGAACCTGTTGATGGCGGGCGCGGTTTTGCTCCCAATCACTCACCGCGTTTCTACGCTAATGATGAAGCCCTCATCACGGGCGTCCGAATGCATCTTGCGGTTGCACTGGCCCATCTCGAAGTAGCGCAAGACTAAGAGCCAATAATCGCATCACAAATCGGGGCGCAGTCGCCACAAGCCCTTAAAAGCCGGTAAACTTACTATTTGGTACACGTAATACGCAAGCACGCTTATCGACACATAGAGAGGTGGCACATGACCACTCCCAACGACCTGAACGGCTCACGCCGAGCCCAGGGTCTGCGCGCCGGCTTCAACAACATCAAAGCTAGCGTTACGAACGTGGCTGACGCAGGCAAGGTGCTCACCAACCTGGCCCCTAAGCAGCTCAAAGACGAAATCCAGATCGCCAAGATTGAGGTCAAGGAGAAGGGCATCGCCCTGGGTAAGGGCGCCGCTGTTGCAGCAGTAGCCCTGGTCTTTGCCCTCTTCATGGCAATCGCCCTGGTTATCCTGGCCTACGTTGGCCTGGCAGCTATCATGCCCAACTGGGCTGCAGCTCTGGTGCTGTTTATCCTCTTCCTGCTCCTAGCCGCTATCGCTGGCTTCGTGGGCTTCAAGATGATTAAGGCCCAGCTGCCCTTCAAGCCTGAATCAGCTATCTTCGGTCTGCTCTACGACTTGGGTGTTCTCAAGGAAGGCTCCGCCATGACCGCAAAGCGTCTCAAGCGCGAGCAGGCAGAGAAGGCAGAGGCCAAGAAGGCCGAGCAGAAGACTGACGACAAGAAGGACAGCGGCGAGCAGCAGACCCCCGCTACCCCTGCCCCCAGCAAGGAACAGCTCTTGCAGCGCACCAAGCAGCGCCGCGAGCACCTCAAGACCCTGCGCGACGACATCGAGACCTACTCACGTGACGTACAGGCCGGCGCCCAGGGCCTGGTGCAGAACGCCAAGACCTCCGCAAAGAACGCTCCTTCTACCGCCGTTGACGGCGGTAAGAAGCTGGCCGCAAACGCCTCGAACCCCGAGACCCTGCAGGCCCACTGGAAGTCCTTTGCAACCCTGGCAGCTTCCCTGGGAGCCTTCTTTGTCTTCCTCGGCAAGATCATTAGCCGCCGCAAGTAAGACCCGCCCTGCCTCGGAAGAGGCGGCATAGGCGTCCTTGCACTCAAGCCCGCCCCGGCACCACTTGCCGGGGCGGGCTTTTTACTGCCCAGAGAAAGAGCGGACGCCGGGGGGCAGGCGAACTCCGCTGTGCGGCTGATGCGCGGGCCCCAAAAACCCGGTAAGGTCAGTGGGGTACCGAACGAAGAGACCTCGAAAGGGCCCCTGTATGGCTGATAAGCCTCTGACCGTCCTCATTGGCGCCGATACTTACCCGCCCGATATCAATGGGGCCGCTCAGTTCTCATCCCGTCTCGCCCACGCTCTGGCCGAACGCGGCCATACCGTACATGTGATGGCACCCAAGCAGGAAAAAGGCGTCACCAGCCGTCACACGGTAGACGGCATCGTCGAGCACCGCATGCGCTCGCACAAGGTAATTACCCACCCCTACATGCGCCTGAACTTCCCCTGGGAGATTTACGCCGAGGCAGACCGCCTGGTGCAGGAGATTCAGCCCGATGTGATTCATATTCAGTGCCATTACATCATTGGGCGAGTTTTAGCTCGTGTAGGTGCTAAACGCGGTGTGCGAGTTATCGCTACCAACCACGTGATGCCTGAAAACATCACCCCCTTCTTGCCGTTCGGTAAGGCTGGTAATGAGCTGGTGGTTAAGGCTTCGTGGGTTGATATGCGCCGGGTCCTCAACCGGGCTGCTGTGGTGACTACTCCTACCCAAATTGGTGCCGATGCGATGGAAAGCGCCGGTAAGTTCCGCCGGCCGGTGATGCCGGTATCAAACGGTATTCAAAGCTCTGATTATGAACTTGCCCCGGGCGAAGTGATCGATAAAGCTGCTGACGAGTTGAGTATTTTCTTTGCCGGGCGCCTGGCCGTAGAGAAGAATATCGATGTGCTCATTGAGGGTTTTTCGCTTCTTCCTGCTGAGTTAAGGCAGAAAACTGTGCTTGAGATTGCTGGAACCGGCGAGATTCTTTCTGATTTGCAGGCCAAGGCCGCAGAATGCGGTGTAGCTGACCGGGTGCGTTTCTTGGGGTACGTGTCCGATGAGGAACTTCGCGCGGGCTACCTGCGCGCCGATGTCTTCTGCCAGCCGGGTACAGCCGAGCTGCAGTCGCTTGTGACCCTCGAAGCTATGAGTGCTTCTAAGCCGGTGGTTCTTGCTAATGCTCTGGCGTTGCCGCACCTGGTGGATCAGGGCAAGAACGGTTACCTCTTTACACCGGGAGATACCGTTGAGTTGGCTGCCCGCCTTGCTGATGTCTTGAACTTGCCTGAAGAAGAGCGCAAAGCCATGGGGGAGTACTCCCACCAGATGGTAGCCCGCCACGCCGCTGAGAAAACCTGGGAGACCTTCGAATCCCTGTACGTGTCTGACAACTTGTATCGAGAGTTTCTTGACGGTAGGTGCTAGGTTTATCGAAGAAGCCTAGAAATACCATATAAACACACTACTAGAGGTAACCATTTTGTTCTCTCTCTCTCTCTCTCTCTCGTCTTAAGAAAGTAACCACTACCTTTGTAACGACTGGTCTGGCTGTTAGCGCTTTAAGCCTTGCACCAATATCAGAAGCACAAGCCGTAACTACGAATCGGACCTTCGTTACCTTTTCTGCTTACGGTACAAGCTCTCAATACCACGTCTATGCCAACAATATTGACTGGTCACGGCCGGTAGGAGTGGTTTTCTACCTTGATGGTGACTACTGGACTTCAGATCAGTCCAAAGTCTATTTCCCTAACAATGCGGATTTAACTGCGATGGCTCGGGTAGCTAACCAACGGAACATGGTCTTTGTTCCTGTTATCTCACCTGATAAAGACGCTTCAGGCGACGGCATAACCTGGTGGCAGTCGATGAACTACAACGGTGACTGGTTCCGTGCTTTCGCCAAGAACTTTATCGAGTCAGCCGGTATTGACCGGTCTAATGTCTGGACTATTGGCTATTCAGGTGGCGCCGAAATCACCGGTTTTGAACTATTAGCGGACCGGCAAGATTCATGGCGTAGCGGTGGCGGATCCATCATGGTCGGTGGCGGTAACAGCAACGGTATGCAGACGTGGCCTTCCTCCGGGGCAAAGAACTTTTCACTTCGATGGTACGTGGGCGAGCTAGATGGCAAAGGCGTTACCTGGCCAGCAACCTGGTCAGCTTTAGGTGCTGCTCAGGACGGGCATCGCGTGTATAAATCAGCTGGCTTCAATAACGCACAGCTCACAATTTTGCCAGGTACTACCCACTACAACTATAACTTCGCATCCATTCTTGATAACGCTCTTCCCCAGCGTCCTGCAAGTTCCCCGTACGCTCTCATCGGCGCTATCGGTGCCTACTACTACGCCCACGGAGCAGCCGGTACTTTTGGGGCACCCACAAGTGCTGAATTCCGTTTGCGCGATGGTGGTGTAGGCCAGACTTTTGCAAAAAACTACACTATCTACTGGACCCCGCGGACCGGGGCCTACCCTGTTTATTTCTCAGGTGGTATTGGTGCAAGGTACCGTGCTGGTGGTTATGAGAACGGGTATGGGTACCCGGTTTTTGCTGAGACTGCTATCACCGGTGGTGCGATGCAGAAGTTTGCCCTTGCTGATGGGCGTCGGTTCGCTTTCTATTGGACTCCTGAGCATCATCGTACTCATGTGGTGTGGGAGGCCGGTGGTATCGGTGGACGTTTTACTCGAGAGGGTGGCACTGGCACCTATGGCTTCCCCAGTGAGGACGAGACCGCCTATGCTTATGGGGCGCGTCAGACGTTCCGCCTTAACGGGAAAGAAACTCGTTTCTACTGGTCACCTGCTACCGGAACACGGACGATGAACGGCAAGGGTGCTATTTTTAGCCGCTGGGTAGGTTTGGGGCATGCTACCACTCTGGGCTTCCCGCTTACTGACGAAGAGGCTATTCCTGGGGGAGCGCAGCAGGTGTTTAGGGCGCAGAATGGTTGGGAGACTAGGTTGGTTTGGTCACCGGCTACGGGTACTCGTAAGGTGGCTGCTCATGGTGCGCTTTATTGGTATTGGGTCAATAATGGCTATACAAGTACCTTGGGTTTCCCTGTAACTGATGAGACTGTGCAGGCTGATGGTAGTGTGACTTTGAAGTTTTCTAGTGGTGTTGAGCTGCGATGGACTGAGGTTGGTGGGGTGAAACGAGTCCGCTAAGGCTCTCGCGAACCGTGTCTTGCTGTTTTTGGTCTCTGCCTGACTTTTCGGTATTCTTAGAGACAGTGTCAGTTCACTTGAACCTGGCGCTGTGGGGCTGTAGCTCAGCTGGTTAGAGCAGGGGACTCATAATCCCTTGGTCGCGGGTTCAAGCCCCGCCGGCCCTACAGGACAAGCCCTTCCTTTCTTCCAACAGAAAGGAAGGGCTTTTTGCTACCCGGCTCGGAGCCGTCAGCTCCTTCTAGAGCTGAGCTGGGGCGTCCTTACCTCCCTCTCCTTCACACCACCTTTTCAGAGCGTGGGCGACACGCCCCGTTCACCGGCTATTCTCACGCAGTTCTCGCGCTCTTACCGGCCGGGTGCTACATTTGCTGAGGAAAGTTTTTACTTTCCATCACTCGCATCCCACCTAACATCAGAGGAAACTATGTCTTTTTCCCTCAAGCGCGCTACCGCACCCGTCCTTGCCACCGGTATGCTGGCTAGCTCCCTGCTCGTTGCTGGTACTACCAGTGCTCAGGCAACCACCAACACCACCCAGTTCGCGACCTACACCTCAGAAGCTGGTGTGAGCTCCAACTACCACGTCTACGCAGAGAACATCGACTGGGCCCAGCCCGTAGGCGTTGTCTTCTACCTCGACGGGGACTACTGGTTCACCAACCAGTCCAAGGTTCATTCCCCCAATAACTCACAGCTGCTCGGTGTGGCCGAGGTAGCGAATGAGCGCAACATGATTTTCGTGCCCGTTATCTTGCCCGATAAGGACGCAAGCGGCAACGGCATCACCTGGTGGCAGTCCATGGACGCTAACGGCGATTGGTTCCGCTCTTTCGCTAGCTCTTTCATTGCTGAAGCAGGCCTGGACTCCTCCAACGTCTGGACCATCGGCCACTCCGGCGGCGCTGAAATCACCGGCTTTGAACTGCTGGCTGACAGTCAGGACGCCTGGCGCACCGGCGGCGGCTCCGTGATGGTCGGCGGCGGTAACAGTAACGGCATGCAGACCCTGCCCTCAGAGACCGCCCAGGACTTCTCCTTGCAGTGGTATATCGGTTCTGAGGACGGCGTGGGCGCAACCTGGCCGATTGCCTGGTCAGCCTACGGGGCAGCAGAAAACGGCTACAACGTCTACGCAGCTGCCGGTTTCAACAACGTAGACTTCACCGTGCTGCCTGGCATCCAGCACCACAACTACGATTTCCCCGTGATTCTGGAAGAAGCCCTCGACAAGGTTGAACCCAAGCTTATCGGCGGTATTGGCGCCTACTACTACGCCCAGGGTGGTGCTGATGCCTTTGGCGAGCCAGTAGCTAATGAATACAGCATTGAAGGCGGTGCCCAGCAGCTCTTCCGTGCCGCTGACGGCACAGAGACCCTGCTGGTCTGGTCAGCTGAGACCGGCATTGTTACTCCGGTAGCCTACGCGCGTTCATAGTGGAGCCCCTTAACTACTTCCTCATACCGTATGCTGTGTAGAAACACACACATTTGAGGGAGTAGTTATGGCCCGTTCGCCATTTTTGCAGTCCGTTGCAGGCACCTGTTCCTTGGTGCTTGCAGCGGGTTTTTTATTCGCGACCCAACCCACTGTGGCCCAGGCAGCCCCGCCTCAGGGTGCAGGCGGTGACACCGCATTCCAGGGGCAGGTCAGCGGTGGCCCGTCCGCTGGCCCCGCAGGTGAGATGACCACCCGCTACCAGCCGACAGCTGAGCCAGATACCGACCGTCTGGTGGTGAAATTTAAGGACGGGGTAGACGGTCACGAACAGGCCCAGATTCTGAATGAGGTCGCTGACGCCACTGCGGCCGTAGACACCGCAGAGGTCTCCCACGAGACAGTTGAGCAGGCTCAGGTTGTAGATCTTCAGGAGATGATTGACCCGGTCGAGCAGGCTCAGGTTGTTGACTTACTCGAAGCTCAACCAGATGTTGAATATGCTGAACCTGATCTCATCATCACAACCGGCCAGGCAGCCACTCCCCGTAACCCGCCTAACGACCCCTACTTTGCTAGCCGCCAGTGGAATATGCGAGCTATCGACGCGCCCGGCGCCTGGCGGTACGCTACCGGTGAGGGCATCGTCATCGGTATCGCTGATACCGGTCAGACCTGGCACCCTGAGCTAGCTGCAAAGACTTTGCCCGGCTACGACTTTGTATCAGCTGATCAGAGCCGGGACGGCAACGGCTGGGATTCTAACCCCAATGATGAGGGCGACTGGGGCCCGCAGGTCCCCCGTTCCATGTGGCATGGAACCCATGTGGCCGGCATTGCCGCAGCCGCAACCGATAATGGGGCTGGGGTAGCCGGTGTTGCCCCCAACGCTCGCATCCAACATTCCCGCATTATGGGTGTCAATGGCCGGGCCTACACCTCTGACCAGGCCGCCGGTATTGCCTGGAGTGCAGGCGTGCCCGTCCCTGGTGCTCCTGCCAACCCCACACCAGCTCACGTCGTTAACTACTCCGAAGGCTTTTACTCGGCAACCTGCCCCAAAGTATTGCAGGACGCCATCAATGCAGCTCATGCACGGAACGTTCCGGTAGTTGCGGCGGCAGGTAACTTTGGTGCAAACGCAGTTGGTACCTCACCGGCTAACTGTCTGGGAGCTATCGTGGTGGGTGCAACCGCCAACGGCAACGTTATGACCGCTTATTCCAACTGGGGGCCCATGCTTGATGTGCTGGCTCCCGGAGGTGCAGTCGGCTCCGACGTATGGTCAACCGTCAACACCGGCGCCTATACACAGGTCGGGCCCGGCTACGGTCCGCTCAACGGCACCTCTATGGCTGCCCCTCATGTGAGCGGCATTATCGCCATGATGAAGGAGCGTAACCCCAACATCACAGTGGAGCAGATTCGCACCATTCTTAAGAACACCGGCTCTAACGTCAACGGCTACCGGTTTGTTAACGCTCCTCGCGCAGTTGCAGCTGTCGCTGACACCCGAGGTTTCCCGCTGGTTGGTGCTATTGGAGCTTACTACTACGCCCACGGAGCAGCCGGTACTTTTGGGGCACCCACAAGTGCTGAATTCCGTTTGCGCGATGGTGGTGTAGGCCAGACTTTTGCAAAAAACTACACTATCTACTGGACCCCGCGGACCGGGGCCTACCCTGTTTATTTCTCAGGTGGTATTGGTGCAAGGTACCGTGCTGGTGGTTATGAGAACGGGTATGGGTACCCGGTTTTTGCTGAGACTGCTATCACCGGTGGTGCGATGCAGAAGTTTGCCCTTGCTGATGGGCGTCGGTTCGCTTTCTATTGGACTCCTGAGCATCATCGTACTCATGTGGTGTGGGAGGCCGGTGGTATCGGTGGACGTTTTACTCGAGAGGGTGGCACTGGCACCTATGGCTTCCCCAGTGAGGACGAGACCGCCTATGCTTATGGGGCGCGTCAGACGTTCCGCCTTAACGGGAAAGAAACTCGTTTCTACTGGTCACCTGCTACCGGAACACGGACGATGAACGGCAAGGGTGCTATTTTTAGCCGCTGGGTAGGTTTGGGGCATGCTACCACTCTGGGCTTCCCGCTTACTGACGAAGAGGCTATTCCTGGGGGAGCGCAGCAGGTGTTTAGGGCGCAGAATGGTTGGGAGACTAGGTTGGTTTGGTCACCGGCTACGGGTACTCGTAAGGTGGCTGCTCATGGTGCGCTTTATTGGTATTGGGTCAATAATGGCTATACAAGTACCTTGGGTTTCCCTGTAACTGATGAGACTGTGCAGGCTGATGGTAGTGTGACTTTGAAGTTTTCTAGTGGTGTTGAGCTGCGATGGACTGAGGTTGGTGGGGTGAAACGAGTCCGCTAGGCCGCAAAATCATCGCTAATAGGTAGTAGCACGCTGGGGCCTTCAAGCCCTAGAAGTAGCAGGGGGTTCGTGTAATCGAGCCCCCTGCGTGCTGTTTCAGAGCCCGGGGCCGGTTCCCTCACACCCCAGTGCAGGCAAAAGCTCGGGGTACAGTGCTGGATATTAGAGTCAAGCTGGGCGATGGCGTCCCCGGCCTGCACCCGGCTACCTACCGGCAGCGGATTAGAAACCGGTTCAAAGGACGAGCGCCGCCCGTCCGGGTGCTCAAGGGTGAGCACCTGCCGGTCAACTACGGTTCCGGCAAAAACTACCTCCCCCTCATAGGGAGCAAGGACGCTCCCACCCGCTTCCAGCGCAAGGTCAACTCCGCGGTGCCCGGCAGCCCAGCGGGCAGCCGGTTTCTCAAAGCCCCGAACCACGGTAAGCTGCCCCTCCACCGGGGCCTGCCAGGGCGGCGTCCGCCCCGCAAAAGCTAGCGGATTTGTTGCCACCACTAAAAGCAGGGCACAGCAACAAACCCCTAGAAACCTCACAAGCCTTCTAGAGTGCGATAGAAGAAAAGACACGACAAAAACCTTTCGGTCGGTGCCCGCCCCTTACCCCAGGTGGCGCCAACCGTAGGTTGCCTCCATCTTTACCACTGGAAACCTGCCACCGCAAGAGCCAAAACCCCGGTGATTAAAGCCCAATAATGCGGTATAGTTGTTGATTGCAGTTTGCCCCTGCGCCCTGCCCAAAAACAGGCAGCGCGAGGGCAAGGGGAATCCCTTTACATAGAGACCCCTCCTTGGCGAGCCGTTCACGCGAGCTTCACCCGGGATCTGACGTCGCGTAATGCGAAGCAACTAGCCTCTAGTTGATAAGGAACTTTCGGTCCGGCACACGCCGGTGAAGGTCTGAGACAGCTTCGTCACTCCAACGAAAAAGTCTGAGCGTTACCAGGGGAGCGGGCCTTGCGCCCACAGGCTCCACATGTAAACCGATAACTACTATGCGCGGAGCGGAGCTAGCCTGGAATCAGGGGCCCGCCCGGCACCTCTAATACATAAGGAGACGACATGCCCGTCGTAACTATGCGCCAGCTTCTCGATTCAGGTGTCCACTTCGGTCACCAGACCCGCCGCTGGAACCCCAAGATGAAGCGCTTCATCCTCACCGAGCGCAACGGCATCTACATCATCGACCTGCAGCAGTCACTGGCCTTCATCGACCAGGCTTACGAAGCTGTTAAGGCAACCGTTGCTCACGGCGGCACCGTTCTGTTCGTTGGTACCAAGAAGCAGGCTCAGGAAGCCATCGCTGAGCAGGCTACCCGCGTGAACATGCCCTACGTCAACCACCGCTGGCTCGGTGGTATGCTCACCAACTTCGCAACCGTTTCAAAGCGCATCGAGCGCATGAAGGAACTCGAGCAGATCGACTTCGACGACGTCGCAGGCTCACAGTTCACCAAGAAGGAACTGCTGCTTCTGCGTCGCGAGCACGAGAAGCTCGAGAAGACCCTCGGTGGTATCCGTAACCTCACCAAGGCTCCCTCACTGATCTGGGTTGTTGACACCAAGAAGGAACACCTGGCTGTTGACGAAGCTCAGAAGCTCGGCATCCCCGTAGTTGCTATCCTCGACACCAACTGCGACCCCGACGAAGTTTCCTTCCCCATCCCCGGCAACGACGACGCAATCCGCTCCGTCAACCTGCTCACCCGCGTCATCGCGGACGCAGTTGCTGAAGGTCTGCTGGAACGCGAAAACAAGAAGGCCGGCAAGTCAGCTAACGCTTCTGAAGAGCCCATGGCTGAATGGGAGCGCGAACTGCTCGAGCAGCATGAAGCTGCTAAGGCAGAAGCACCCGCTGAAGAAGCTAAGTAAAGCCTCATAAGAGAAACGGCACCCGCCCACATTCGGTGGGTGCCGTTCTCACCTCTTCTGCCGAAGATACCGGCAGGAACCCAATAGATTTCCCTAATCTGTTCAAAATATAAGGAGTTCACCATGGCGAACTACACCGCAGCCGACATCAAGGCTCTGCGCGAAAAGACCGGCGCAGGCATGCTCGACGTCAAGAAGGCCCTCGACGAGGCCAACGGCGACCAGCAGAAGGCAATGGAAATCATCCGCGTTAAGGGCCTCAAGGGCGTCACCAAGCGCGAAGGCCGTGCAACCGCAGAAGGCCTCGTTGCTGCACGCGTAGAAAACGGCGTCGGCTTCATGATCGAAGTTAACTCAGAAACCGACTTCGTTGCTAAGTCCGAGCCCTTCATCAAGTTCGGTAACGACGTTCTCGAAGCAGCAGTTGCCGCTAACGCTTCCACCCTGGAAGAACTCAAGGCAGCTTCTTACGAAGGTAAGACCGTCGATGAGCTCACCACCGAAGCAGGCGCCCTGCTCGGCGAAAAGATCGTTGTTCGCCGCGTAGCTCGCGTTGAGGGCGAGAACGTTGCAGTTTACCTGCACAAGACCTCCAAGGACCTGCCCGCACAGGTTGGCGTTCTGCTCGCAGTAGCTGGCGAGAACACCGAGGAAGTTGCTCACGACGTAGCCGTTCACATCGCTGCAATGAGCCCCAAGTACCTCAACTCAGACTCCATCTCAGCTGAGGACATCGAGGCCGAGAAGCGCGTTGCTGAAGAAACCGCACGCGGTGAAGGCAAGCCCGAGCAGATCATCCCCAAGATCGTTGAAGGTAAGCTCAAGGCTTTCTACAAGGAAAACACCCTGCTCGACCAGGACTTCGCTAAGGACTCCTCAAAGTCTGTAGCTGCAGTTCTCGAGGAGAACGGTGCAACCGCAACCGCTTTCGAGCGTTTCCGCGTCGGCGCCTAATACTCATCAGGTGTGATTGAGCACCAAAAAAGCTCATAGCTCAGGGGAGCCCCGCACAGGGGCTCCCCTTTGCCGTATGCTAGAAACAAAGCGCGCAACGGATGCCGCAAAAAATTTTTGACCTTTTTCAGGAGGGCCACCATGGCAGAGTCAACCCGAACCATCCACCGCGACGACACCGGCCGTCGCCGCGTCCTACTCAAGCTCTCCGGCGAGGTCTTCGGTGGCGGCGAAGTCGGTATCTCCACCGAGGTCGTCCGCGGCATCGCAGAACAGATTGCCTCAACCATCGGCCAGGTCGAAGTCGCAGTCGTCGTCGGTGGCGGTAACTTCTTCCGCGGCGCAGAGCTCTCAGAAGCCGGCATGGACCGCTCCCGCGCCGACAACATCGGCATGCTCGGTACCGTCATGAACTCTCTTGCCCTGCAGGACTTCCTTGAGCAGGCCGGCATCGACACCCGCGTTCAGTCTGCCATCTCCATGCAGCAGGTCGCAGAAAACTACATCCCCCGCCGCGCTATCCGCCACATGCAAAAAGACCGCGTCGTCATCTTTGGTGCTGGCGCAGGTCTGCCCTACTTCTCCACCGATACCGTCTCAGCCCAGCGCGCCCTCGAAATCCACGCTGACGAGGTCCTCGTCGCCAAGAACGGCGTGGACGGCATCTACACCGCCGACCCCAACAAGGACCCCAATGCCGAGCGCCTCTACAAGCTCACCTACGACGAAGCCCTGAAGCGCAACATCCGTGTCATGGACCAGACCGCCTTCTCCCTCTGCAAGGACAACAACGTCACCATGCGCGTCTTCGGTATGCAGGGAGAGGGAAATGTGGCTCGCGCCATCCTCGGCGAGGAGATTGGCACCTTGGTTACTGCCTAAAGGCTCCAAGACCACTAGACTAGATAGAGACTACCTATACAGCGCCCACTGACGGGCACAACCCTAAAGGACTAACAACAGATGGTTGAAGAAACCCTGCTCGAAGCCGGCGAAAAGATGGACAAGTCCGTCGAGGCCCTCAAGAACGAATTTGCCTCAATCCGCACCGGACGCGCTAACCCCGCCCTCTTCGCAAACCTCACCGCAGACTACTACGGTGCACCCACCCCCCTGCAGCAGCTGGCGTCCTTCCAGACCCCCGAAGCTCGCACCGTCCTGATTACCCCCTACGACAAGAGCGCCCTCGGTGCCATCGAAAAGGCAATCCGCGACTCCGACCTCGGTGCTAACCCCGCTAACGACGGCAACGTTGTGCGCGTTGTCATGCCCGAAATGACCGAAGAGCGCCGCAAGGAATACATCAAGATGGCAGGCCACAAGGCTGAAGAAGGCCGCGTTGCTGTGCGCAACACCCGCCGCCACGCCAAGACTGCTCTCGACAAGCTGGTCAAGGACGGCGAAATCGGTGAGGACGAGGGCGCACGCGGTGAAAAGGAACTCGATGCCCTGACCAAGAAGCACATCGACACTGTTGATGCGCTGCTGAAGTCCAAGGAAGCTGAACTGCTCGAGGTCTAAATCCGAATGACTGTTCAATCTCAAGAACAGCCGCCCCAGGCCTCTAAAGCCGGCAGGAACCTACCCGCCGCCATCACCGTCGGCCTCGTGCTGGGCGCGTTGCTGGCGGTGGGTTTGTTTTTCGTCCCTCTTATCCTTGTGCTCCTGGCGGCTGCTGCCGTGTCGGTAGGTACCTGGGAGGTCTGCCACGGGCTCAACCAGAAACGCGGCATGGGAATCCCCGTTATTCCTGCCGTTGCAACAGCCTTTGTCATGCCCTTTGCCGCCTACTACGGGGGCGGGTCCTGGCTGATTTTTACCGTGGTCGCTTCGATTCTGGTGCTGATTGGCTGGCGTATCGTGGGGCACCGCGACGGCATGATTATGTCGATTATGGGCTCTATCTTCGTGATGTCCTGGGTGCCCTTCATGATTTCCTTGGCCCTGTTGCTCTACCGCGAAGAATCGGGCCCCGGCAAGGTGCTCATGATTCTGCTCATGGCTATCGGCAACGATACCTGGGGGTACATCGCCGGCGTAAAATGGGGTAAGACCCCCATGGCCCCCAAGATCTCTCCCAAGAAAACCTGGGAGGGCTTTGCCGGGTCGATGGTGGGCTCCATTATCGTGGGCATTATCTGTTCGCTCTTCATCGGTGACCCCTGGTGGTACGGCCTGATTGTGGCGATTTTCCTGGTCGTAGCTTCAACAGCGGGCGACCTGGGAGAATCCATGGTCAAGCGTGAAATCGGCATCAAAGATATGTCGCATATTCTGCCCGGCCACGGTGGTGTGATGGACCGCCTGGATTCCATCGTGTTCGCTATCGCTATCGGTTACGTGATTTTCTCGGTGCTCTCAGCCCTCTTCTAGAGGCGGGTGCTGCCAGATATTTGGAGGCTCAATGAAACATCAGGCTGAATCTTCCGGAGAGTTCCGCCGGGTTAGCTCCCACGAGAAGGGGTACTCGGTGGCTGCCGTGGACTCCTTCTTCACCCGCCTAGCCGACGACTACGAATTGATGCTTTCCGGCGTAGAGCTGGGCAAGGACATACATACCTCCCGGACGGTGCGTGAAGCCATCTTTGAGGGGGAGGTCGGTGGCTATGACCCACAGGACGTCGATGCTGCCCTCGATAAGGTGGAAGACCGTTTCTGTGAGCTAGAGAAGCAACTGTATCTGCAGCGGTACGGGCAGCACACCTGGGATCAGGCGGTGCAAGAGCTACGGGAGCTCCTGCTCGGGCGTCTCGAGCGGCCTGCCGGCGAGCGCTTCCGCAGACCCGCTAAAAAGTTGACTAAGGGGTATTTCACGGCAGAAGTCGATGCCCTCTGTGACCGGCTTTTTGCTCACCTGGAGGGGGCGGACGTCCTCGCCCCCGCTGATATCAGGGCGGCAGCTTTTAGCCCGGCAACGGGGGATATCTGCTACGAGGAAACCCAGGTCGATGCCTTCTTGGACCGAGCAATTGAGTACCTCAAAGACACTGCCCAGTAGGTCAATGAGAGCTGGCGAGTGCGGATCACCTGAAATATTTCAGGTGGTCCGCACTTTTTAGTCTAGATACTTGTGTGTAATGCAGATAACAGGCTAATGTGTGTTCAGTTACACAAAGGAGGTAGTGATGGCACACACATCACCTGAGTCTCACCAGCCCGTTATTGACGCTGAGCACGTTGACTTCCGGGCCGCCCAGAATAGCGGTGAGTTTAAAGAGCTTCGCACAACCCACAGGTCCTTCGTTTTTCCTATGACCGTGGCCTTCCTTGTCTGGTACCTGCTCTACGTGATTCTGGCGGTGTATGCCCCCGGGTTCATGTCGACCAAGGTGCTGGGCAATGTCAATATCGGCATCATCTTCGGTCTTTTGCAGTTTGTCACCACGTTCACCATCACCGGCTGGTATGTGGCTTTTGCAAACAAGAAGCTTGACCCGCGCGCAAGCAGCCTTCGCGCTGACATTGAATCAGGGCACTACGCCCATAAGACTCACTAAGGGGTGGATCTCATGACGTCAACAGGAACTCTGCTGGCTGCTGAAGCTAGCACTCAGACCGTGGGCACCCCCTGGGTGAACATGGCGGTTTTCGGGGCTTTCGTTTTGGCCACCATGGTGGTGGTGCTTCGCGCCTCTAAGAACAACAAGACCGCGGCAGACTACTACGCCGGTGGGCGATCCTTTAGCGGTACCCAAAATGGTCTTGCTATCGCGGGTGACTACCTCTCGGCTGCCTCCTTCCTGGGTATTGTGGGTGCTATTGCCCTGCAGGGGTATGACGGCTTCCTCTACTCGATTGGCTTCCTGGTTGCTTGGCTGGTAGCGCTGCTGCTGGTAGCTGAGCCCCTGCGTAATACCGGTAAGTTCACCATGGCAGATGTGCTCTCCTTCCGTCTGCGCCAGCGCCCCGTCCGAATTGCTGCCTGTATCTCAACTCTGGCAGTTACCCTCTTCTACCTGCTGGCCCAGATGGCCGGTGCGGGTGCCCTGGTATCCCTGCTGATGGGTATTAGCTCCAAGGCTGGCCAGTCACTGGTCATCATTATCGTGGGCGTACTTATGATCGTCTACGTTCTGATCGGCGGTATGAAGGGCACTACCTGGGTGCAGATTATCAAGGCTGTTCTGCTGGTTTCTGGCGTCGCTATTATGACCATCTGGATTCTGGCAATCTACGGCTTCAACTTCTCCGCGATGCTCGGCTCGGCGGTTGAAACCTCCGGTAACCCGGCTATTCTGGAGCCTGGCCTCAAATACGGTCTGAATGATCTGACCAAGCTGGACTTTATCTCTCTCTCCCTGGCTCTGGTCTTTGGTGCAGCTGGCCTGCCTCACGTTCTGATGCGCTTCTACACCGTTCCCACAGCTAAGGAGGCGCGTAAGTCGGTGGTCTGGGCTATCGTGCTGATCGGCCTCTTCTACCTCTTCACTCTGGTGCTCGGCTTCGGCGCTGCAGCCCTGGTGGGTGCGGATGCCATCAAGGCAGCTCCCGGCGGTGTCAACTCGGCAGCCCCCCTGCTGGCCTTCGAGCTGGGTGGTTCCCTGCTGATGGGTGTTATCGCGGCGGTTGCTTTCGCAACCATCCTGGCCGTGGTGGCGGGTCTGGCGATTACCGCGTCCGCCTCCTTCGCCCACGATATCTACACCAACGTTATCTGCAAGGGCAACGCTGACCCCGCCAAGGAAATCCGCGTAGCAAAAACCACCGTGGTTGTTATTGGCCTGCTGTCCATTGCAGGTGGTATCGGTGCTCAGGGGCAGAACGTAGCCTTCCTGGTGGCTCTGGCTTTCGCGGTAGCGGCTTCGGCTAACCTGCCCACCATCGTCTACTCCCTCTTCTGGAAGGGTTTCAAGACCCGCGGTGCCCTCTGGTCTATGTACGGTGGTCTGGGCATCTCGGTGATCCTGATTATCTTCTCCCCGGTGATGTCCGGTGCTGAGACCTCTATGATTCCCGGTGCTGACTTTGCCTGGTTCCCCCTGGCTAACCCCGGTATCGTAGCGATTCCTGCAGCCTTCCTGCTGGGCTTCTTGGGCTCACTCGGTGGCGATAAGGAAGACGAAATCAAGCAGGCTGAGATGGAAGTTCGCTCTCTTACCGGCGTTGGAGCCGAAGGAGCTATTGACCACTAAGAGCCGGTAGGCTCGCGCCTGCTGTAAACCCCCATTGCTGGCAACCCATGGCAGGGTTCGTCGGTGGTGGGGGTTTCTGTGTGAGGTCGAGGGTATAACGCGGGGAAATGGTAAGCCAACACACTTGTAGCTTGCTTAGCTTTATCTTGGAATTTGATATAAACTAGAAGCACGCTGAACAATTCGGGCTCATCCCCGTAACCCTATGAAAGAAGGAAAACATGTCAATTTTCGGTTGGATTATCATTGGTCTTCTCGCAGGTGCTATCGCAAAGCTGATTATGCCCGGTAAGCAGGGCGGCGGCATCCTGGTTACCATGGTGCTCGGTATCGTAGGTGCTATGCTCGGTGGCTGGCTCGGTTCCTTCCTGCCCTTCCTCTCAGATGGTATGAGCGGCGGTGTCGGTATTGGTACCCTCTTCACCGCCGTCATAGGCTCACTGCTGGTCCTCTGGATCTACGGTGCTATCACCAAGAACAAGGCCTAAGCCCTAGCGGCCTAGCCCTTTAGTCTCTAAGCCCCGGCGGGCGTCCGTCCTTACCCAAGGCGAAGACGCCCACCGGGGCTTTGTGATACCCGCGTGGGCAAAAGAACACCGCTCCCTCAACCATGTGGGCGGACGCCGGCGGTAGGGTAGTGGGGCACCACAAGAACACCGGCAGGTAGGGATTTTCATGAAAAGTATCGCCAGAATCGTTAGAGCCACTCAAGAGCTGTGGCCCTACTTCGTAGGAATCATCATCTGTGCGGTGCTCACCAGCGCAACCTCCCTGCTGGCCCCCTTCATTATTTCAGGGGCAACCGATGCCGTCGTGGGGCACCTGAACGGCTCAGCCCCCACCACTGGCACAGCCATCGCCTGGTTCGCGGTTGCCTACCTGGCAGCCCAGCTGGTGAGCGTGCTGACCACCAACATCGGCGGCTACATCGGTGATGTGATGAGCCAGCGCATGCGCACCATCCTGTCGGTGCGCTACTACGAGAAACTGCTCTCCCTGCCCCTATCCTACTTCGATACTGAGCTGACCGGCACCATCATCGCCCGACTCAACCGCTCCATCACCGAAGTCACCAACTTCGTCAAGACCATGAGCAACACCTTCATCTCCCTGGTGCTCACCACGGTCTCGGTGATTGTGATTAGCTCCATCTACTACTGGCCCCTAGGGCTGCTGCTCCTTATTATCTTCCCGGTCTACTTCTGGCTCACCAGCAAAACCAGCGAAAAATGGCAGGTCTGGGAAGGCAAGAAGAACGAGAACATCGACATCGCATCCGGCCGCTTTGCCGAAGTTATCGGGCAGATTCGCGTGGTCAAGTCCTTCGGCCGCGAGCGCCGAGAACTCACTGATTTCGGTGGCCGCTTTGAGAAGACCATCGGGCTCACCCGCGCCCAGTCTAAGTTCTGGCACGCTATGGACGTTGCCCGCCTCTCCTTCCTCAACCTCATTTTCTTCGCCCTCTACCTGCTGATTTTCCTGCGTACCCTGGCCGGGGACTTCACTATCGGCGACATGGTGCTGCTCATTCAGCTTCTGGCCATGGCGGTAGCTCCTATCAATTCGCTCTCCTGGATTGTGGATACCGCCCAGCGCGCTATTGCCGGTTCTAAGGACTACTTCGAGGTCATGGAACGGCAGTCGGACGCCCGCGCCCTGGCCATTACCGCCGGGGCTTCCGGGGCGCGTCCGGATTCCGCTACTGACGCCGCTGCCGCCAGCCTCACTGCTGAACCCGGGGCCGAACTCGTCCGCTTTGAGGGAGTAACCTTCGGCTACGAGGGTGAAGCAGATGTGCTGCACGGGATTGATCTAGCGGTGAAGCGTGGTGAGCGTATTGCCTTTGTGGGGGAATCCGGCGGGGGTAAGTCGACCCTCATGGCCCTGCTTGAAGGCCTCTATGACCCGCGTGAGGGCCGGGTGCTGGTTGATGGCATGGATATTGCAGGTAGTGACCTGGCGCAGGTGCGCTCGCTGATTGGCATGGTCTTCCAGGACGCCTCGCTCTTCTCGGGCACCATTGCCGAGAATATTGCCTACGGCCGCCCCGACGCTACCCGGGAGCAGATTATCGAGGCTGCCACCAAGGCGAACGCCCACGATTTTATCTCGAAGTTTGCGGACGGCTACGAGTCGCTCATCGGCGAGCGCGGCCTGAAGCTCTCGGGCGGCCAGAAGCAGCGTATCGCTATTGCCCGAGCCATGCTCAAGGACGCTCCGATCCTGATTCTTGACGAAGCTACAAGCGCCCTGGACACCAAGGCTGAGCGGGCTGTACAGAAGGGACTGGAAGAGCTGATGGAGGGCCGAACCTCCCTGATTATTGCCCACCGTCTTTCCACTATTGCGACGGTGGACCGTATCGTCACTCTCAAGGAGGGGCGGATTGACGAGGTGGGCAGCCCTGCTGAGCTGGCGGCCTCCGGCGGTATCTACGCCGAACTACTGGGCCTGCAGAACAGCGGCGGTAAGGCTAGCAAGAAGAAGCTGCAGAGCTTCGACATCGTCGGCTAAAAGGGGCAGGTACCATCTAGGTCAGAAATGACCATCAACTAGGTGGGTTTTTCTGACCTAGATGGTACCTACCGGGGTGTAAAACTTAAGGTATGAAGAAAACCACCCTCACCACCTTAGCCGGTGGGCTCGCCCTTGCCACCGCCGGTCACTTTACCTTTTGGGGCTACCGCTACCTGACAACCGATCCCGCCCGTCGCTCCTGGACGATTTTGCTAGGACCGGCCCGACACCTTACCGGAAAATAGAATCATGCGATTTGGCTCAACTCAGCGCTTCGGCGCCTCCCGCGAAACCCTCACCGACCAGCTAGCAGACTTCCTGCACGGTGGGCGGACGGTCACCCTGCTCGGCTCCACCGGATCCATCGGCACCCAGGGTGTGCAGGTTATCGACCACCTCAACTCCCTGGCAGGAACATCCACCGGTAGCGACGACGCTCCCGTGCGCGTCACCGCCCTCTCAGCCGGCTCCCGCTCTCTGCCGAAGCTGGCAGAGCAGGCCGCCCGCCTGCGTCCGCACCTGGTCGCTACCAGCGGCACCGAATCGGACGCTGCCACCCTGCGCTCGCTGCTGGCTGAGCTGGCGCCGGGCTACAGCCCCCAGATTGAGTGGGGCAAGGACGCCGCCACCGCCGCAGCCCGCGCCGGGGCGGATGTGGTGCTCAACGGCATCACGGGCTCTATCGGCCTGGAACCCACCCTGGCTGCCCTGCAGGCAGGCTCCCAGGTGGCCCTGGCTAACAAGGAATCGCTGATTGCCGGTGGCGAGCTGGTCAAGGCCGCCGTGGACGCCTCACCCCTGGACCAGCCCATGATTCCGGTGGATTCTGAGCATTCTGCCCTGGCCCAGGCTCTAGCATCGGGCACCGACCGGGAGATTGACCGGCTGGTGCTGACTGCCTCGGGTGGGCCCTTTAGGGGCATGACCTACGAGCAGTTGCGGGAGGTAACACCGGCGCAGGCTCTAGCCCACCCCACCTGGGATATGGGGCTGGTGGTGACCACCAACTCGGCCTCTATGGTCAATAAGGCCCTGGAGGTGCTGGAGGCCCACCACCTCTTTGGCATTGACCTGGACCGTATTGATGTGACGGTTCACCGCCAGTCGGTGGTGCATTCTATGGTGCAGTTTGTGGACGGCTCGACCCTGGCTCAAGCGTCCCCGCCCACCATGCTGCTGCCCATTGCCTTGGGGCTGACCTGGCCCCACCGTATTCCGGGTATCGCGCAGCCCTGCGACTGGTCGCAGGCTACCGAGTGGACCTTCGAGCCCCTGGATAACACAGCCTTCCCGGCGGTGGAGATGATTAAGCGGGCGGGTCAGCGGGGTGGTACCTTCCCGGCGGTCTTCAACGCGGCGAATGAGGAGGCGGTGGCTGCCTTCCACGCCGGCGCTATTCGTTTTACCGACATGATTGAGACGACCGGGCGGGTGCTCGATGAGCACGCGAGTTCTTCGGCCCTGGCCGAATCTGGTTCTCTGACTCTGGAAGCGGTGTTGGAGGCGGAAGCCTGGGCCCGCACCCGCGCCAACGAGATTCTGGGGCAGGGCTAGATTCCGCATAGGCGTATCTAATAGAGATGACCCCCATGTTTTTCTCTTGACCCTGAGATAATCCATGGGGTGAAGAGAGAAACGAGGGGGCCATCGTTTGATGTATGGAGTCTAGAAGACGGTGAGGCCGCGGGCGCGGAAGATGTCGCGGGCGGCTTCGGTGGCTTCTTTGCTGGGCGGGTGCACGTCCTTGAGCTTGTAGTCGTAGCCCAGGGACTCCCACTTGTCGGTGCCCATCTGGTGGAAGGGCAGTACCTCAACGCGTTCGACGACGTTGCGCCAGCGGCAGACGATGTCGGCGACCTTTTCGATGTTGTCAGGGTCGTCGGTGTAGCCGGGCACCAGCACAAAGCGGATCCAGATTTTCTTGCCCAAGGCTGAGAGCCTGTCGCCAAAGTCGATGGTGGGCTGTAAGGCGCGGCCGGTGAGTTCCCGGTAGACCTCTTCAGAGCCCGATTTAACATCGAGCAGCACCAGGTCTACGTTATCGAGGAACTCGTCAGAGGCATGAGCCCCGAGAAAACCCGAGGTATCGATGCAGGTATGGATTCCCAGTGATTTGGCGCTCATGAGGATATTCTCGGCGAAGGGGCGCTGCATGAGAACTTCTCCGCCTGAGATGGTGATGCCGCCGCCGGTGGCTTTGAAGACCTTGCGCATGCGCTTGATTTTTTTGATGAGGTCGGCTGCCATGACGGGTTTGCCGTCCTTCATGTTGAAGGTGTCGGGGTTGTGGCAGTAGAGACAGCGCAGGGGGCAGCCGTTCATGAAGATGGTCATGCGGGTGCCGGGCCCGTCGACGGCGGTGACCAGTTCCCAGGAGTGGACGGAGCCGAGTTGCCCTTCGCGCATGAGTTTGAGTTGGGCGGAGCGTTCGAGTTCGGTGAGTTCGCCCAGGCCCCAGGTGCCTGCCCCGGAATGCCGGTCCGCCGGCGGAGCAAATGCTAGCTCGCCGGCGGTATCGGTTATCTCGTGAGAGATATCAAGTGACATGAAGAATCACTAGGCTCCGTGGTGGAAGGTGCGTGAGAGTACGTCGAGCTGCTGCTCGCGGGTGAGGCGCACGAAGTTGACGGCGTAGCCCGAGACGCGGACGGTCAGGTTGGGGTACTTATCGGGGTTCTCCATGGCATCCTCGAGGGTTTCGCGGTTGAGGACGTTGATGTTGGCGTGGTAGAGGCCCTTGGGGGCGGTCTTGTTGGCGCGGTTTGCCTTCATGGAAGCGAGGCGCTCTTCGTAGGTCTTGACGGCCATGATGTTCTCCTTAGTTGTTAGATGAGGTCGTAGGCCCGGTAGAGGGGTGCCAGCCAGCTGGCTCGGGGCTGGCGTTTAGGGTGCTGGCTGGCACCCCTCTACCTGGGTTACTGCGGGTTTATTGAGTTTTAGTCCTCTTCAGGAATAAATCCTGCGTCCAAGATTCCGACCAGGTTGGTGACCTGTTCTTCCTTGGTGCGGCCGAGGGCGGTGGGGGTGATGGTGTTGGTCAGGGAGATGCCGTCGAGGGCGTCTTCGTAGTCCAGCTTGCCGACCGAGAGCATGGAGGCGACCATGCCGTGGGTGTCCATGCCGTTTTCGGGGTTGGCGCCGGGGGAGAAGGGGGTGCCTGCGCGGTGGCCGGAGGGGAAGTTGCCGGTTGCCTTGCCGTAGACCACGTTGGAGGTGATGGTCAGCACGGACTGGGTGGGGATGGCGTCGCGGTAGAGGGGGATGGCCTTGATTTTCTCCATGACGGTGTGGACGATGGTGGCGGCGATGTCGTCGGCGCGGTCGTCGTCGTTGCCGTAGGCGGGGAAGTCGCCTTCGGTGATGTAGTCGACGATGAGGCCGGTTTCGTCGCGGACGGGGGTTACCTTGGCGTACTTGATGGCTGAGAGGGAGTCGGCGACGATGGAAAGGCCGGCGATGCCGCAGCCCATGGCTCGGATGATGTCTGAGTCGTGGAGGGCCATTTCGATGGACTCGTAGGCGTACTTGTCGTGGCTGTAGTGGATGATGTTGAGGGCCTCGACGTAGGTGGCGATGACCCAGTCGAGCATTTCTTCGTACTTGAGCCAGACTTCGTCGAAGTCGAGGGGGCCGTCGCCCTTGATGGGTTCGTAGCCTTCGACGATGAGTTTGCCGCTCATTTCGTCGCGTCCGCCGTTGATGGCGTAGAGCAGGGCTTTGGCGGCGTTGACGCGGGCGCCGAAGAACTGCATCTGCTTGCCGATTTTCATGGGGGAGACGCAGCAGGCGATGGCGACGTCGTCGCCCCACTGTTCACGAATCTGGGGGTCGGATTCGTACTGGATGGAGGAGGTCTCGATGGAGATGGCGGAGCAGAATTCCTTGTAACCGGTGGGGAGGTTTTCGTCCCAGAAGATGGTGATGTTGGGTTCGGGGGCGGGGCCTAGGTTACGGAGGGTCTGTAGCAGGCGGAAGGAGGTTTTGGTGACCAGGGTGCGGCCGTCGTCGGCGAAACCGCCGTCTGACCAGGTGGCCCAGTAGGGGTCGCCGGAGAAGATCTGGTCGTAGTCGATGGTGCGCAGGAAGCGGACGATGCGGAGTTTGATGACGAGGGCGTCGATCATTTCCTGGGCGTCGGTTTCGGTGATGAGGCCGGCTGCGAGGTCGCGTTCGAAGTAGACGTCGAGGAAGCCTGAGAGGCGGCCGATGGACATGGCGGCGCCGTCCTGGGATTTGACGGAGGCCAGGTAGGCGAAGTAGGTCCACTGCACGGCTTCTTGGGCGGTGCGGGCGGGGCCGGAGATATCGAAGCCGTAGAGGGCTGCCATTTTCTTGAGGCGCTTCAGGGCCTTGATCTGTTCGGAGTGCTCTTCGCGGTAGCGTGCCCAGTGCTCTGAGAAGCCTTGATCGGCAACGGCGTGCTTGGCGCGTTCTTTGTCGGCGATGAGGTTGTCGACGCCGTAGAGGGCTACGCGGCGGTAGTCGCCGATGATGCGGCCACGGCCGTAGGCATCGGGTAGGCCGGTGATGATGTGGGAGGAACGGGCGGCGCGGATGCGGGGGGTGTAGATGTCGAAGACTGCGTCGTTGTGGGTTTTGCGGTATTCGGTGAAGATTTTCTTGATGTTTTCATCGGGTTCTTTACCGGCTTCGCGGATGGCGGTTTCGACCATGCGCCAGCCGCCGTTGGGCATCATTGCGCGCTTGAGGGGTACGTCGGTCTGCAGGCCGACGATGACGTTGTCGTCCTCTGAGATGTAGCCTGCGGGGAAGGCGTCGATTTCTGCGGGGGTGTGGGTGTCTACGTCGTAGACGCGGTTTTTGCGTTCGACGGAGAGGTAATCTTTTTCGAGGGTGTCCCAGACGCGCAGGGTCTTGTCGGTGGGCCCGGCGAGGAAGGCTGAGTCGCCTTCGTAGGGGGTGTAGTTAGCAAGGACGAAGCCGCGCACGTCGATGCTGTCTTGCCAGGGGCCGGGGGTGAAGCCTTCCCAGGCGCTTGCGGATTGTTCGTTGACAAAAACTCCCGTTGTGGGGGCTTCAACCTGTGCAGTCATGATGAGTGCTCCTCGTGAAGTGATAGGGTGGCGCCTTTGCTGAGGTGGCGCGCTTTCTCCTTCTATTGTGCCTAGTTTGCCCAGTGAAACAAAATAGGTATGGTAAATGCTTAAAAACGCCAATGTGTACTATTGTGTAGTATTTCTCCATGTCAAAGCGGCTATTCTGGGCTTATGGCCCCTTGTGGGGCACCTGCCCCCTGCCCGAATGAGGCAGAGAAAACCCTTCTTTAACACTTTGTGACGTAAAGGCTTTTTTGACTCAAAAGTAAAGGTAAAAACCACCTCAAAGACCCACCTGCCCTACCCCTTTGTGGGCAAATTCTAAGGCCCAGTAAGGGGACAGCTCCCAGCCCCATAGCGTACTCTGGCAGATGACCTGCCCAAGCACCCCCGGGCGCCGCATCTACAAGGAGCACCCCCGCGTGACCGTCCTACTGTTCATCATCGGTGTAGTGCTGATGGCCCTGGCTATCGCCGCATCTATTGCCCTACACGAGCTGGGGCACCTGGTGCCCGCCAAACTCTTTGGTGTGCGCGTACCCCAGTACATGATTGGCTTTGGCAAGACGATCTTCTCCTGGCGGCGCGGGGAAACCGAATACGGCTTCAAGGCCCTGCCCCTGGGTGGCTACATCTCTATGATTGGCATGTACCCGCCCGGCAAAGACGGAGCGGACGGGCGTGCCGGCGGCACCAGCCCCCTACAGCAGCTTGCCCGCGAAGCACGGGCGGCGGACGCTGAACGTATTACCGAGGCAGACCAGGGCAGGCTTTTCTACCAGCTGCCGGTCTACAAGCGCATCATCATTATGCTGGGTGGGCCTTTCATGAACCTGCTCATCGGTGTGGTGGCAACCATGGTGCTGGTTACCGGTTTTGGCTCCTATCAGCCGACCACCAGCGTCCAGACCGTTGCCCAGTGCGTACAAACCGTTGACTCCACCAACGCCGACACCGCTAACTCCACCGAGTGCGGGGCCGAAGACCCCCAATCTCCTGCCAATGCAGCAGGGTTGCAACCCGGGGACACCATTACCTCTTTCGCCGGGCAGGCCATCACCAGCTGGGACCAGCTCACCGAACTGATTCGTACCAACGCCGACACCGAGGTGCCTCTCACCGTTGAGCGCGCCGGGCAGAGCCTAGAGCTCACCATCACCCCCATGTTGACCGTCCGCCCTATCTACGATGAACTCACCGGAACCTACCTCACCAACTCCGACGGAAGCTACCAGACCCAGGAGGTCGGCTTCATCGGCATCGGCCCCACCAGTGAACTAACCCCCGGAACCATTGGCGAGGTGCTACCGACAGTAGGGGAGTCCCTACAACGGATCGGGGCCACCCTCATCAAGCTACCCGCCCGCGTCTACGGGGTAGCCGTCACCCTGGTCACCAACGGCGAGCGCGACGCCAACAGCCCGGTCTCAGTTGTGGGTGTGGGGCGCATTGCCGGTGAAATTGCCGCCCACGACCAGATTATTCTGCGCGATAAGGCAGCCTCCCTGGTGTCCCTGGTTGCCCAGATGAACCTCATGCTCTTTGCCTTCAACCTCATCCCCCTACTGCCCCTCGACGGCGGGCACGTTCTGGGCGCCCTCTGGGAGGGTATCCGCCGCAAGACCGCCAAACTGCTCGGACGCCGCGACCCCGGCCCCTTCGACCCCGTCAAGCTGCTGCCCCTGACCTACGTGGTAGCCGGAGCCTTCCTGCTGATGACCGTGATTTTGGTAGCCGCCGATATCTTCAAGCCGGTGAGTATTTTGTAGGGGATAGAACGGACGAGACGGGGCCGCCCTCTAGCCGACTAACCTTCTTGAGCTCGCGCCGGGGCGCTCGCTCAATTCATGCAGCCTCGCAGGCTCGGCTGATTCGCGAAGATTTCTTTTTCGCTTCGCGGAAATCCTCGCTCATCCCAGCCAGTCGGCTGCGAGGGCGTCCCCGCCCCCTCCCCGCTCATCCATTCCAATCAGCTGCGAGGGTGTCCTACCTGCCCTTGTGTGCTTTAGCTCAACCGCTCTTTGAGCTGAAGCGTGGCACAATAGATAGTTGAACAGGTGCGCAAGACCGCACCGCCAAAGAACCTTTGGAGGAAGATTTGACCTCGGTCGCCCTTGGAATGCCCGCTGCTCCGCCGCCCGTTTTGGCTCCGCGCCGTAAAACCCGCCAGTTTAAGGTCGGTAGCGTAGGCGTTGGCTCAGAATCTCCTATCTCGGTGCAGTCCATGACCACCACCAAAACCCACGACATTGGCGCGACCCTGCAGCAGATTGCTGAGCTGACGGCTGCCGGTTGCGATATCGTGCGCGTTGCCTGCCCCACCGATAAGGACGCAGAAGCCCTGCCCATTATCGCTAAGCAGTCCCAGATTCCCGTTATTGCCGATATTCACTTCCAGCCCAAGTACGTCTTCGCCGCTATCGAAGCCGGCTGCGGTGCTGTGCGCGTGAATCCCGGTAACATCCGTAAGTTCGATGACCAGGTTAAGGAAATCGCTGCAGCGGCTAAGGATCACGGTACCTCGATCCGTATCGGTGTGAACGCCGGTTCGCTCGATAAGCGCCTGCTGGAAAAGTATGGTAAGGCGACCCCCGAGGCGCTCGTCGAATCAGCGGTGTGGGAGGCCTCCCTCTTTGAGGAGCACGGCTTCCAGGACTTCAAGATTTCGGTTAAGCACAACGACCCCGTCATTATGGTTGAGGCCTACCGCCAGCTAGCTGCTGCCGGTGACTGGCCCCTGCACCTGGGCGTCACCGAAGCAGGCCCCGCTTTCCAGGGCACCATTAAGTCTGCGACCGCCTTCGGCGCCCTGCTCTCAGAGGGTATTGGCGACACCATCCGCGTCTCCCTGTCTGCACCCCCGGTTGAAGAGGTCAAGGTCGGCTCCCAGATTCTTGAGTCCCTGAACCTGCGCCCCCGTAAGCTCGATATTGTTTCCTGCCCCTCCTGCGGCCGCGCCCAGGTGAACGTGTGGGAACTGGCTGAGAACGTCACCAAGGGTCTTGAAGGCATGAAGGTGCCCCTGCGCGTGGCCGTCATGGGCTGCGTCGTCAACGGCCCCGGCGAAGCTCGCGAGGCCGACCTGGGCGTAGCTTCTGGCAACGGCAAGGGCCAGATCTTCGTCAAGGGTGAAGTCATCAAGACCGTGCCCGAAGAAGATATCGTGCAGACCCTGATCGAAGAGGCCAACCGCATCGCCCGCGAGATGGAAGAACGCGGTGAAATTGACCTTTCAGGCGAACCCACCGTCTCAGTTTCCTAAGCAGCTGAAGAAAAGCCCACCGTGACCGTCTTTTCACGTTTCTCCCGCGGGGCAGAAGATGCCCTGATCCGCCCCCTCACCATCGATGACCGGGCGGAACTTGAAACTATGATTGAGTCGGACCCGGTGGGCTTTCTCTTTGCCGCCGAGCACCTGCACCACTTCGGCCTACCAGCCCCTAGTACCCTGACGTCATTGAAAACTCCCCACGGTTTCATGGGTGTCTTTGTGCCCCGCGAAGTCCCCGGAGAGATGGGACCAAAGGACGCCCCCGCCGGGTCGGCTGCGCACCTCACCGAAACCGTGGGGGAGCGCCTACCTGCCCGTGTGCGGTCCACCCTTGAGGGGCTGTTTGCGAAGGCAACCGCCAGGGTCGGCACCTCAGCTGGAGCCCACTTTGCCGAAGAGGCAGCTGCTCCGCGCACCGCCATACCAGGTCTGGCAGAGACTCTAGTGCCGGCGTCCGCGCGTACCCCGGCGGTTGCCGAACCCCGCTACTGCCTGGTGGGAGCCTTCTGGCTGGGAGCCAACTGCGTTCCGCTCACCCTGCCCGAGACCCACTACCGCCAGGTTGCGGCCTATATCTGGCGGCACAACCGGCGCATCGGCTCCATCTTTGGCCACCGCGAACCGGTCATGGGAATCTGGTCGCACCTCGCTTCGCGCATGCCCACCCCCTTTGACGTGCGTGAAAACCAACCCCTTCTCGAGCTGCCCGTGACCGCTGACCTGAGCGAGCTCGTCCGCGCCCCCCTGGCCCGCCCCTCCCTCGGGGCTCCCGCCATCACAGAGCCGGTGCGCTGGGCCCGCACCGATGACAGACCCAGCCTGCTGCGGGCGTCCGTCGCTATGTTCACCGAAGAAGTCGGCTACGACCCCATGACGCGTGACCCCGCAGGCTACACCCGCCGTATCGACGAACTCACCCGTACCGGCCGCACCCTGGTGGCCGTCAACAGCGAGAACGTGGTCATTTTTAAAACTGACCTGGGTCTTGCCCACGACTCTACCTGCCAGCTACAGGGGGTATGGCTACACCCTGCCTATCGCGGCCAGCGCCTAGCCCCCGTGCTCCTGTCCCAAGCCTGCCACCTCATTCGCCAGCGCTTCCCCCACCTTTCCCTCTACGTCAATGACTACAACGCCCCCGCTCGCGCCCTCTACGCCGCAACGGGCTGGCAGCAGCACTCAACCTTCGCAACCGTCCTGTTTTAAACAGACATATCCCCCAGTGGGACCACATTTGTCCCCCAAAGGGGCGGTTTTTTACCTGAATGCAAGCTGGTAATTTTGAGAGTGCACACTTTTTACTCTGCATCGCAGGTCTGAAACCCCACCCACCCTTTTCAGACGCAGAGCACTTGATCACCACAAACTTTTAGGGAAAGCATTGAAGAGCCTCCGTACACCTCTTGGCGTATCCACTCTCCTCGGTCTCTCACTGACCATGGCTCCCGGCGCCTTCGCCGCAGAAGCCGTGACCGTAGATACCGCCACCCCCATCGGCGCATACTGGGAAAAGAACAAGGACGTTCTCGGTGCAGCAACCGGCGAACAGCAGACCTTCGCCAACGGCTCCACCCAGCAGACCTTCGAAAACGGTGTCGTCACCCAGGGCAAGTACGGCGGCGTGCAGGCAGTCACCGGCGCAGCCGGCGAAGCCTTCATGAAGGCCGGCGGTGCTGAGAAGTTCGGTAACGCTGAATCAGCCCCCTGGAAGCACAGCCACTGTGGTCTCTCCATCACCACCCACGACAGCAAGACCCGCTGGCTCGTAGTGCTGGACGAAAAGACCCAGGCAGGCTCCTACATCAACCTCAACTCAGCTGAAGCCAAGGCCTGGCAGGCAGAGCGCTCCAAGACCCGCTCCTGCTTTACCAACAACGCTGTTGTTGAAACCACCCCTGTGCTCCCCGAGACTCCTGCTGAGCCTGTAGCTCCTGAGACTCCGGCAGAGCCCGAAACCCCGGTAGTACCTGAGACTCCGGCAGAGCCTGTAGCACCCGAAACCCCGGTAGTTCCTGAAACCCCTGCCGAGCCCGTAGCTCCTGAAACTCCGGTTGCCCCCGAGACTCGTGCCGAGCCTGTAGCACCCGAGACCCCGGCTGAGCCCGAGGCGCCCGCCGACACCAACTTCGGTGATGCAGCCAACAAGATTGCTGACGCCCGCGCGGTTGCTGCCGCTAACGGCGTAGCCGTTGCCGAAACCGGCGGCGAGCTGACCAAGGCAACCGCTGACCTGGTAACCCAGAACTTCGGTGGTAATGTCTCTGCGGTCTACTCCATTGCCCAGGACCGCGCGCTGATGATCAACACCGACGCGCTCGCATCCTACCTGGCCAACCCTGGCCAGTACGGCACCTACCTCTACCAGAACGAGTACACCAAGCACTGGAAGACCGGCGCTCTCGAACTGCGTGCCCTCTTCTACAACACCACTGCTGAGAACTGCTCAACCCCCGTTACCTGGGATGACCACGGTTACGCCCTGTACTCCACCGGCACCGCGGTCATTTCCCACTACTTCATCCAGTACGACGATTACGGCACCTGCATCAACTGGGACAACCAGACCACCGCGTCCCCCGTCACCTGGGGTGCGGGCCTGATGGACCGTACCGCTACCGGTACCGAAATCGACACCACCTACGACTGGTCAGCTGCTAAGTACATTCCCCTGCAGCAGGTTCTCGAGCTGCGCGTAGACGCCAACAAGGTTGTCTACATCAAGGCTGACGCTCAGGGTAAGCCCCTGGCAGGTGCTAAGCCCGTTGAGTCTTCAGCCCTGACCGAGGCGCTCAACCTCTCCGACCGCGGCCGTTTCTCCTCCTACAACGACTGGGCAGCTGGCGGTAACTGGAACATCTGGAACGAGATGACCATGCTCGGTGCCCCCGTTGCTGAAGCAACCGAAGCAACCGCTAATGGCACCACTATCGTGACCCAGCAGTTTGAAGGTGGCACCCTGGTCTGGACCAAGGGAACCGCTTTCATGAACGCCGAGCTCAACGACCTGGGCCAGGCCAAGCTGGCTTGGTACACCGCCCTGGGTCTCTAAGCCCCTAGATCGAGCAGATTTTCCTGCGAGGACGCCGGTGCCCACCTACCTGCCTATGGGCAGGGGAGCGAGCGCCGGCGTCCTCTCTTTAAGGCGGGGTACACACCCCGCCGGTTGGCGGTAAACTGGTAGATAAGTATGCCCACCCCGGCCTGCACGGTCGGTGGACGGGCCCCGTACGAGAGAAGCGAGAAACCACTTGGTCCAGCGCCTGTCCCACCTGTTCCTGCGCACCCTGCGTGAAGACCCCGTCGACGCCGAAGTCGCAAGCCACAAGCTTCTGGTACGTGCCGGCTACATCCGCCGTGCCGCCCCCGGCGTCTACACCTGGCTGCCTCTGGGGCTGAAGGTGCTGGGCAAGATTGAGAACATCGTGCGCGAAGAAATGAACGCGATCGGTGCACAGGAAGTTCACTTCCCCGCTCTGCTTCCCCGCGAACCCTACGAAGCGACCAACCGCTGGGAAGAATACGGCGACAACCTCTTCCGCCTGAAAGACCGTAAGGGCGCAGACATGCTGCTGGCCCCCACCCACGAGGAAATGTTCACCCTGCTGGTCAAGGACCTCTACACCTCCTACAAGGACCTGCCGGTTTACCTCTACCAGATTCAGACCAAGTACCGCGATGAAGCCCGCCCCCGAGCCGGCCTGCTGCGTGGCCGTGAGTTCATCATGAAGGACTCCTACTCCTTCAACGTCGATGATGAGGGCTTGGAAGAGGCCTACCAGGCTCACCGCGCCGCCTACATCAAGATTTTTGAGCGCCTGGGTCTTGAGATTGCTATTGTCCAGGCCCAGTCGGGTGCTATGGGTGGCTCCCGTTCCGAGGAGTTCCTGCACCCCACCCCGATTGGTGAAGACACCTTCGTGCGCTCCGAGGGCGGCTATGCGGCTAACGTTGAGGCCGTGACCACCGTGGTGCCCGAGCCTGTAGATGCGTCAGCCACCCCCGCTGCCCGCGTTGAGCTGACCCCCGACTCACCGACCATTGAAACCCTGGTTGACCAGTCCAACGCCCTGCACCCGCGCGAGGGTGAGCCCTGGACTGCCGCCGACACCCTGAAGAACGTGGTGCTGGCTGTTATCCTGCCCGACGGTACCCGCCAGCTGGTTGCTATCGGCGTACCCGGCGACCGTGCCGTTGACCTGGGCCGCGTTGAGGTTAATGTTGGTGCCCTGCTGGGCGTTGGTGGCGAAGTTGAGGTTGAAGCTGCCAGCGAAGAGGACTTCAAGAAGTTCCCGCAGCTGGTCAAGGGCTACATTGGCCCCGGTCTGACCCTGAATGAGAAGCTGCTAGGCGCTGAGTCAGCCACCGGCATCCCCTACTTCGTTGATCCCCGCGTGGTTGAAGGCTCAGCCTGGATCACCGGCGCTAACGAGGACCAGAAGCACGTCTACGACCTGGTGCTGGGCCGTGACTTTGAAGCTGACGGCGTGATTGAGGCCTGCGAGGTGCGCGAGGGTGACCCCGCTCCGGACGGCTCCGGCCCCCTGATTGCTGCCCGCGGTATCGAGATGGGCCACATCTTCGCCCTGGGCCGCAAGTACGCAGAAGCCCTGGGCCTGAAGGTGCTGGACCAGAACGGCAAGCTGCAGACCGTCACTATGGGCTCCTACGGTGTGGGCGTAACCCGTGCCCTGGCCGCCATCGCCGAGGGCAACCACGACGATAGGGGCCTGATTTGGCCCCGTAACCTGGCACCGGCCGATGTTCACGTGGTGATGACAGGTAAGGGCACCGAGATCGCAGAGGGCGCAGAAAAGCTGGTTGCTGACCTTGAAGCTGCCGGGCTTGACGTCATGTTCGATGACCGCCCCAAGGTATCTCCCGGTGTGAAGTTCGGCGACGCTGAGCTGCTGGGCGTGCCCACAATCGTGGTAGTCGGCCGCGGTTTTGCCGAGGGCAAGGTTGAAATCAAGGACCGCCGCAGCGGCGAAGCCCGCGAGGTTGCCGTAGCGGACGCCGTGACCGAGCTGCTGGCCGAGGTTCAGCGCTAACACCCGCAGGTAGGTACCATCTAAGTCAGAAAAGACCACCAACGAGCTGGTCATTTCTGACTTAGATGGTACCTTGTGGTTTAACCGCACTCCCAGGAAAGGCAGAAGCGTGCTCGACACCCTCGGCTTTGACTCTCTCGGCCTTGAGCCGACCACGCTAGTTTTGTTGCTTCTGGCTGCCCTAGCCGCTGGCTGGGTGGACGCCGTTGTGGGCGGCGGCGGCATGATTCAGCTTCCTGCGGTTCTCATGGTTCCTGGGCTATCACCGGTGCAAGCCCTCGCCGTGAACAAGCTGGGGTCTGTCTTCGGTACCCTCACCAGCGCAGCAACCTACCTGCGGCGCACCCCGGTTGATGTGCGCACCACCCTGCCTGCGGCGTCCTTGGCCTTTGTAACCAGCATGGGCGGGGCCTTGGTCGCCACAGCCCTCCCCGAAGAACTCTTTAAGCCCATCATCGTACTGGCCCTGATAATGGTGCTGGTCTACACGGTGTTCAAGCCTTCACTCGGCGAACTGACCCAGCTCAAACACCGGGGGCTCAAGCACCTCATGGTGGGGCTGGGAATCGGCGCAACTATCGGTTTTTATGACGGGCTTCTGGGCCCTGGCACCGGCTCTTTTCTGATGATGGCCATGGTGTCTTTAATGGGCTACAGCTTCTTGCAGGCAACTGCTCAGACCAAGATTATTAATGCCGCTACCAACCTGGGGGCCCTGGTGCTGTTTGCGGTGGCAGGTCAGCAGGTGTGGGCGCTTGGTCTCTTGCTGGGAGCAGCGAATATGGTGGGTGGCTACCTGGGAGCGCGTACGGCGCTGGCCCGGGGGAGCCGCTTTATTCGCTGGATGATGATTGTGGTGGTCAGCGCCCTCATCATCAAGCTGGGCGCCGATATTCTGACTTCCCTTTAGTCGGCAAGCTCCTGGCTGTCGAGGGCCAGAATGAGGGCGAGGGCTTCAATATCATCTGCTGACGTGGCAAGGGTCTGGTCGGCCAGGGCAGCGCGGGCGTTGGATTCAATAGCCGCGGTGAAGTCGGTGAGCTGCTGAGGGGCGTCCGCTGCGTCGGCGATGGGGTAGGACGCCGCGGGCGCCTCAAAGACCCCGTAGCAGGTCAGCACGGGGGCGGCTAAGTGCCCCATATCGGTGGTAGCTGTTGCTAGCTGAGTGGCCTGGGCTGCTACGTCCGCATAGCCCTGCTCGGCGCGGGCAGCGTAGACCTCACTGACGTAGTTGAGCTGATAGATACTCTGCTGCAGGGGTAGTAGGGAGGTGGGCTGTACAGCCTGTTCACTGCCCGAACTATCGGGGGCACCGGCAGCAAGCCCCTCGTCATCGCAGGTGTAGCTGCTGATTTGTGCTACCTCATCGGTCAGAGCCTCGGGGTAAGCCGAGGTAGCCAGCCCGTCCTGGCGGGCAGCCTGCCATACATCGACAACGGCGGTGAGAGCCCGAGCCCGATCACCGGCGTCCTGGGTCGCAAAACCTAGCTCCAGCAGGGCCGAAACCGTGCTCTGTAGCTGCTGCTCTACCGGCTCATACTCCGTAACCGTTACGTCCTGAGCCGCAGGCGCAAGGGACTCAAGGGCAGCCTGTGCCGCCTGACCCAGTGCGTCCTGCCCCGATTCACTAGCTGCCTGCTGCAGGGCGGTCAGCTCAGCAGCCATGGTGCTCTGATCGCTAAGGTCAGCGCGGACCTGCTCCGCCTGCCGCTGCGAAAACCAGCCCACAGCAAGGAGCACCACCAGCAGACCAGCTAATAGCGCGGCCACAAGTACCGGGGTCAGACGAACAGAGCGATTCATAGGCAGCTACCTCTCACAAAAACGGACGGGCAAGAGCCCACCTCCCATTCTGCCAAAAAGTCCCGTAGCCTGCCCGCCCTCAGCGAATTCTCGGCTGACGTACGGGGAGCCGGTGGTAGGCTTGAATGGATTTACCTACCCCTAGACACCAGGAGCTACGCGCGATGGCATCACCCAAAGCCAGTAAAAAGGACGCCCCCAACGCCCGCGAGCGCCGGGCCGCTGCCCGCGCTGAGCAGGGCATCACCAAGAAAGCCCCCGTCGGTAGCTTTGTGAGCGTCGAGGGCGTGCGTGAGGCCGTCACCCGGGTGGTGGAGCAGGAGTTCAAGCTGGTGCTGGAGAAGCTGACCGCTAAGGGCAGTGGCGCTAACCGCACCCTAGAAATCGTGGTGGACTACCCCGAAGACCGTACCGATGCCCTGTCGCTCGATACAATCGCTGAGGTTTCCCAGGCCCTGTCAGCCGCTCTTGACGCTGCTGATGACGGTGAAGTGCCCTACTCTCTTGAGGTGTCATCGCGCGGTGTGACCAGCCCCCTGACCGAAACCCGCCACTGGAAGCGCTCAATCGACCGTCTGATTGAGATTACCGAAGCCGGGGGAGAGAAGTACCTGGCCCGCCTCGACTTCGTCACCGATGAGGGGCCGGTTATTCGCCGCAAGAAGGAAACCAAGAAGGGCCAACCCGAAAGCTACCGCGACGCCGTTACCCTGCCCTGGGTCACAATTTCTGCTGCAAAGGTTGAAATTGAATTCAACCGCTAGCAAGTAATCGCTAGAATATAAAGACAAGACCACAACTCAATACTTTTGAGGCAGCGCACCGTAGGTGCGCGAACATACACCGCAAGCGGTGCCGGAGCTTTTTGCCCCGGCACCGTGTTACACGGAAGGGCCAACTATGGACATTGATTTGAGCAACCTCCGCCTGCTCGAAAAAGAGCGCGATATCTCAATCGACACCCTGATCCCGATGATTGAGAGCGCCATCCTCCTGGCCTACCAGAAGCAGCCCGGTGCTATCCGCGGCTCACGCGCTGAGCTTGACCGCACCAGCGGCAAGGTCACCATCTGGGCTCCTGAGCTCGATGAAGATGACCAGCAGATTGGTGAGTTCGACGATACCCCCAACAACTTTGGTCGTATCGCGGCTTCTACCGCCCGCCAGGTCATTCAGCAGCGCCTGCGCGATGCCCAGGATTCAGCCGTGCTCGGTGAGTTTAAAGACCGCGAAGGTCAGCTGATTTCAGGTGTTATCCAGCAGGGCCCCAACCCCCGCATGATTCACGTTGATTTGGGCACCCTTGAAGCTGTGCTGCCCACCAACGAGCAGGTGCCCGGTGAGCGTTACGCCCACAACACCCGCATCCGCGCCTACGTGCTGGAAGCCAAGCGCGGCCCCAAGGGCCCCTCCATCGTACTCTCTCGTTCCCACCCCAACCTGGTGCGCCGCCTCTTCGAGCACGAAGTCCCCGAGATTGCTGACGGCTCGGTAGAAATCATGGCGATTGCCCGCGAAGCTGGCCACCGCACCAAGATTGCAGTCCGCGCCACCAAGCCCGGCGTCAACCCCAAGGGTTCCTGCATCGGCGAAATGGGTGCCCGCGTGCGCGCCGTGATGGGTGAACTCAACAACGAGAAGATTGATATCGTCGATCACTCAGAGAGCCCCGAAGAGTTCATCGCCGCCGCCCTTTCACCGGCCAAGGTTAGCGAAGTCACCGTGACCGAGCGCAAGACCTTCTCTGCCCGCGCGATTGTGCCCGATGACCAGCTTTCACTGGCTATTGGCAAAGAAGGGCAGAACGCCCGCCTGGCCGCTAAGCTCACCGGCTGGCGCATCGATATCATCTCAGCCTCCAAGTACGAGGCCGCGATGGCAGCAGCCCGTGCAGCGAACGAAGAGGGTGCTGAAGAAGCCCCCGAAGCCGCCGCTGAATAAGAGAGCTGACTAACATATTTGCCGTTAGCCCCCGCAAGGGGGCTAAACTGGTCTATAGAGGTCATATCACCATAGAGTGCTCATGACTGGTCGGCGGCCAGCCATGCCCGCAGGTTCAGCACCAAAGAGCCTGCAGGAAACAAGCGAACAACACGAAGGGAGCACCCCAGCTGCACACCCCCGTCCGCACCTGCATCGGCTGCCGAACCACAGCACCCGCCCACGACCTCGTCCGTATTGCCCTCACACAGACTGAACCCCCGCGTGCAGTCTTTGACCGGGCCAAAAACCTCCCGGGGCGTGGAGCCTGGCTCCACCACACACCCGAATGCCTTGCCCTTGCGCTCAAAAAAAATGCGCTGGCCAGGGCCTTTAGAACCCGGGTCGAAGCCAACGAACTGGTGATCCCCGCATAGGGGAGGGCCGGTTCGACCCCGCCAGGGGTGGCGAACCAACAATGTCAACGAGTTTGACGACTTACTGTGTACGAAAGCGAGTCAGAAAACTGATGGAAACCCGATGAGTGCCGTGCAATGAGTACTTTCCTGTGCTCACCCACCGGCAAAAACCCAGCTGAACCCCAGCTGAAACCTCATACAAACTGAAGGTTCGCCCCTGTTCGGTGCGAACCAGAACAGGAGAAAAGTGGCTAAGCCCCGCGTTCACGAGATCGCTAAAGAACTCGGAATCCCCTCTAAAGAAGCTGTCGCTAAGCTTCAGGAACTTGGCGAGTTCGTCAAGGGTGCATCATCAACCCTTGAACCGCCCGTAGTTAAGAAACTGCGTGCTGCCTTCCCCAACGCCGGTGCCTCCGCAGAGGCCCCCGCCGCTGAGAAGAAGGCTGCTGCCCCCGCGTCCGCCCCCAAGCCCGGTGCATCTGCACCTAAGCCGGGTGCGTCCGCTCCTAAGCCCGGTGCTCCCGCACCCAAGCCGGCTACCCCGGCAGCCCCCAAGCCCGCGGCTGAGGCTGCACCTTCCGCTGAGAAGAAGGACGCCGCCGCGAAGCCCGCTGGCCCCCGCCCCGGCAACAACCCCTTCTCCACCACCCAGGGCATGTCTGCACCTAAGCCGGCAGCCCCTAAGCCCGCAGCTCCCAAGCCCGCTGGCGCTAAGCCCGGCCCCCGCCCCGGCAACAACCCCTTCGCCCCCTCCCAGGGCATGGGCAAGCGCAACGACCGCAATGAGCGCGGTGAAGGCGGCCGTTCAGGTGGTCCTCGCCCCGCAGGCGGCCGTAACGCCCGTGGCAACAACCCCGGCGGCCCCCGTCCTGCCGGCGCCGGTGGCCCCCGCCCCGCAGGTGGACGCAACAACGCCCCCCGCCCTGCAGGCGCAGGTGCCGGTGGCCCCCGTCCTGCCGGCGGCGCACCCCGCCCCGCACCCGCAGGTGGCGGCAACCGCCCCTCACCCAACATGATGCCCACCAAGATGAGCGGTAACGTCGGTGCCCGTGGTGGCGCCGGTGCCCCCTCAGGTGGCGGCCCCCGTCGCGGCTCAGGCGGCCCCGGCGGCGGTAACGGTGGCGGCTTCAACCGCGGCCCCGGTCGCGGTGGCCCCGGTGGCGGTCGCGGCAACGCCCAGGGTGCCTTCGGTCGCGGTGGCGGCAAAAAGAAGAAGGGCAAGACTAAGTCAGCTCTGCGTCGTGAAGAACAGCTGCGTCAGCCTACCATCGGTGGCGTAGCCGTACCCCACGGCGACGGTACCACCGAGATTCGTATGCGTCGCGGTGCCTCACTGATGGACTTCGCCGAGAAGATTGGCGCAAACGCCGCAGCCCTGGTGACCGTACTGATTCACCTGGGCGAAATGGCAACCCAGACCCAGTCCCTCGACGAGGACACCTTCGAGCTGCTCGGCGCCGAACTGGGCTACGTCATCAAGATCGTTTCCCCCGAGGACGAAGAGCGCGAACTGCTCGAATCCTTCGACATCAACCTGGCTGCCGAAGCCGAGGCTGAGGGCGACGAAGTACTTGAAGTACGCCCGCCCGTCGTGACCGTCATGGGTCACGTCGACCACGGTAAGACCCGCCTGCTCGACGCCATCCGCAACACCAACGTCATCGACGGTGAAGCCGGCGGCATCACCCAGCACATCGGTGCTTACCAGATCCACACCGAGGTCGAAGGTGAAGAGCGCTACCTGACCTTCATCGACACCCCCGGTCACGAGGCCTTCACCGCCATGCGTGCCCGCGGTGCCAAGGTCACCGACATCGCGATTCTTGTTGTCGCAGCGGACGACGGCGTTATGCCCCAGACCGTTGAAGCCCTCAACCACGCCCAGGCCGCAGGCGTACCGATCGTTGTTGCCGTCAACAAGATCGATAAGGAAGGCGCTAACCCCGACAAGATCCGCGGTCAGCTCACCGAATACGGCCTGGTACCCGAAGAATACGGTGGCGACACCATGTTCGTAGAGGTCTCAGCCCGCCAGGGTAAGAACATCGACGAACTGCTCGCAGCCGTCACCCTGACCGCCGACGGCGCCCTCGAACTGAAGGCTAACCCCAACAAGGAAGCCCGCGGCGTAGCCATCGAAGCTAACCTCGACAAGGGCCGCGGTGCCGTCACCACCGTCCTCGTCCAGTCCGGTACCCTGCGCGTTGGCGACGCCATCGTCGCAGGCTCCGCCTACGGCCGCGTTCGCGCCATGTTCGATGAGAACGGCAACAACGTTGAAGAGGCTGGCCCCTCACGCCCCGTTCAGGTACTGGGTCTCAACACCGTACCCCGTGCAGGCGACACCTTCCTCTCCACCGAAGAAGAGCGCACCGCCCGCCAGATCGCTGAAAAGCGTGAAGCAGCCGACCGCAACGCCCAGCTGGCCAAGCGTCGCAAGCGCGTTACCCTCGAATCCTTCGACGCCGCCGTGGCCGAAGGCAAGATGGACACCCTCAACCTCATCATCAAGGGCGACGTCTCCGGTGCTGTTGAAGCACTGGAAGAGTCCCTCATGAAGATCGAGGCAGGTGGCGACGAAGTTCAGCTGCGCGTCATCCACCGCGGTGTAGGTGCTATTACCCAGAACGACGTCAACCTGGCAACCGTCGATAACGCAATCATCATCGGCTTCAATGTGCGCCCCGCCGAACGCGTGGCAGAACTTGCCGACCGTGAAGGCGTAGAAATGAAGTTCTACTCCGTCATCTACCGCGCTATCGAAGAAGTCGAAGCTGCCGTCAAGGGTATGCTCAAGCCCGAATACGAAGAAGTCGAACTCGGTTCTGCCGAAATCCGCGAGGTCTTCCGCTCCTCCAAGTGGGGCAACATCGCAGGCTCCATCGTCAAGACCGGCATCATCAAGCGCAACTCCAAGGCCCGCCTGGTACGCGACGGTGCGGTTGTCGCCGACAACCTCACCATCGAATCCCTGCGCCGCTTCAAGGACGACGCCACCGAAGTACGCGAAGGCTACGAGTGTGGTATCGGCCTGGGCTCCTTCAACGACATCAAGGAAGGCGATGTCATTGAAACCTGGGAGATGCAGGAAAAGCCCCGCGTCTAGGCTTCTACCTGGTTGATTATTAAGGACGTCGGCGGGCGGGATGCCCCACCCGCCGGCATCCCTTAACACCAGACCCGGCCAGCCGGATCTGGGGTATTCAGCCCCGTAGACCTACTGGGTAAGCAACCTAGCTCTTCAAAAGCACCCTAGGATTCGCGCCAGCCGCCAAGATAGCAGCTTCGCCGCGAACCCTAGGGTGCCTTTACACTTAAACATAGACACCTCTCTAGAGAAGGAGAACATCATGGCAGATCCGGCACGCGCCGCCCGCCTAGCAGACCGCATCAAGGTCATCGTTGCCCAGGCCCTTGAACGCCGCATCAAGGACCCCCGCCTCGGCTTCATCACCGTCACCGACGCCCGCGTCACCAACGACCTGCAGCACGCCACCATCTACTACACCGTCTTCGGCTCCGAAGAAGAGCAGGCATCCACCAAGGCTGCCCTCGAATCAGCCAAGGGCATCCTGCGCTCAGAAGTTGGCAAGAACATTACCGCGCGTTTGACCCCCACCCTCACCTTTGTGCCCGACGAAGTTCCCGTCAACGCAGCCCACATCGAAGACTTGCTGCGCAAGACCAAGGAACGCGACGCCGAACTGGCTGCTGCCCGTGAAGGCGCCGAATACGCCGGTGGCGAGGACGCCTACAAGAACACTGAGACTGAGGAAGACGAAGCCTAAACCGTGGCCAAGAAAGCACCCACCGGGCCCTCGGGCCTGATCGTTGTTGATAAACCCGCCGGATTGACCAGCCACGATGTGGTTTCCAAGATGCGGTGGATTGCTGGCACCCGCAAAGTCGGGCACGCTGGAACCCTCGACCCCATGGCCACGGGGGTGCTTATTCTTGGCATCAATAAGGCAACCCGCCTACTTACCTGGGTGGTGGGGGAGACCAAAACCTACACCGCCACAATTCGTCTTGGCGTCTCCACCCTCACCGACGACGCGGACGGCGATGCCACCGCTATTGCTCAAGAGGGTACGCTAGCGGCCGTGAGCGAGGACGCCATCAGGCGGCACATCGCCGAGCTGACCGGCGATATCATGCAGGTACCCTCTGCTGTCTCGGCTATCAAAGTGAACGGGGTGCGGTCCTACGCCCGCGTGCGCTCAGGGGAAGACGTCGAACTTGAAGCCCGCCCCATCACTGTGCACTCTTTCGATCTGCACGAAATGCGCCCCACCACCGCTAGCTACCAGCTAGGTGACGAAGAGGTGAGCGCCGACGTCCTCGACCTCGACGTTACCGTTGTGTGTTCAGCAGGTACCTACATCCGGGCCCTAGCCCGCGACCTGGGTGCCGCCCTTGGAACCGGCGCCCATCTTACTGCCCTGCGCCGCACCGCCATCGGCGACATCCGCGCCGAAGACGCTCACACCCTCGACGAACTCATCGCTGGGCGGGAATCAGAACAACCAGCCCCGCTACTGCCCATCGAAGAAGCAGCCCGCCGTCTCTTTGAGGTCCGTCAGCTCACCGCAGCCGAAGCAACCGACCTTGCCAACGGCCGCCGTATCAGCCCTACTGAAGGCAGCGCGCCAGCTAGCCCCAGCCGCACAACCGGCTCCACCGGCGGGCACGACAAACCCACCACCGACGGCATTAGCGCAGCCTTCGCCCCGGACGGTACCCTCGTAGCCCTCATCGAAAACACCCGCTTCCGCCGCGAAAACGTCGCCGCCCCCGTGCTGGTCTTCGAAGCCGGTCGAACCTTCTAGGAGCCCCACACCATGATGATCGCCGGACTCGACCTCTGGTTCTGGATTAGCCTTGCCCTCGGTACCGCCTCTTTTCTGATCTGCCTCACCAGATTCCTCCGCGGTGCTGCCCCCGATGACTGGTCACAGGGATCAGTCATCGTTCTTGAAGCCTTCCTGATTGTTTACCTGGTTGGCTCCATCATTATGCAGACCCTCACCGACGGGCCTAGTGGCGACTGGCTCGAATACTACGGATATCTGCTCACCGCCATGATCATTCCAGTAGGAACCTTCATCTGGTCCCTGGCCGAACGCACCCGCTGGTCAACCCTGGTACTAGGGTTAACCGGGCCGGTGCTGATCATTATGGTGCACCGCATGAATATGCTCTGGTACTACTATTAGGGCGGTTTGGCAGAGACACGTAAGCGCACGCCCTGCGCTCAAGGCCAGAAACGCCAATACGAGCAGCATCAACATTGCATGGGAGATAGAAGAAGACAATGGAGCAAACACAGAACAAAGCTGCCGCTACGAAGAACAGCGGCTTCGGCCGCCTGCTCGTGGTGATCTACGGGGTCTTCACCCTGTCGGCCGGGGCCCGGGCCCTCTACCAGGTCATCCGCAAGTTCGACGAAGCCCCGCTCTCCATCAGCCTGTCAGCTCTCTCAGCCCTCATCTACCTGGTCGCCACTATCGCCCTGGCCAAGAAGGGGGAGGGGGCATGGAAGGTCTCGCTGCTTGCTGTCGGTATCGAAATGGCGGGTGTGCTCCTGATTGGCGTCTTCTCCTACCTGCAACCTCAGCACTTTGAACTGGCCTCCGTTTGGTCTCACTTCGGCTCCGGCTACGGCTATATCCCCTTGGTTCTCCCAATGGTGGGCCTCTGGTGGCTCAACAAAACCCGCCCTGCCCGCACCCGCTAGGGGCCCGCGTCCGTCCGCCCCTCAGCAGAAGCCCCCAAATACGCGTAGTATAGACACGAAGCAACCCAACCGAGGAGCACCGTGAAGCGCTTTACCGATCTCGCCCAGATCCCCGCCGACTTCGGCCCCACCGTGGTCACCATCGGCAACTTCGATGGCGTACACATCGGCCACCAAAAAGTGCTCTCCACCCTGGTCAATACTGCCCGGGTCCATGGCCTGTCATCCGTTGCTGTGTCCTTCGACCCCCACCCCGCCCGCGTCCACGGGCCAGCCGGGGTGCATATTGAAATTATGGGGCAGGACGGCCGCCAGCAGATCCTTGCCGACCTCGGCGTCGACTACTACCTGCTTCTTCACTACAACCTTGCCTTTGCCGCCCAAACCCCCGAAGAATTTGTCAAACGTACTTTCGTTGACGCTCTCAAGGTAAAGTTCGTGGTTATTGGCGATGACGTGCGCTTTGGCACCAAGAACTCCGGCGATCTGAACACCATGAAAGAGCTTGGCCAAAAGTACGGTTTTGAAGTGCTAGTGGTTGAAGACCTGCTCGCCCACGATGACCGCCGCTGCTCATCCACCTCTATCCGTCAGCTCCTAGCTGAGGGCAGGGTCGCTGACGCTGCCTCAATTCTGGGCCGTAACCACTACATGAGCGGTGAAGTGGTGCACGGAGCTGCCCGCGGCCGCGAACTGGGCTTCCCCACAGCCAACATGGATGTTGACTCGGTCGGCCTGGTTCCCGGCGACGGAGTGTATGCAGGCTGGCTGATTGACGAGGCAGGCACCCGCCACCCCGTTGCCGTTTCGGTGGGCACCAACCCCACCTTCGAGGGCATCACCACCCGCCAGGTCGAAGCCCACGTGATCGGCCGCCCCGAAGAAAAGGTGGAAGACTTCAACCTCTACGGGCAACACGTCACCCTCGAATTCGTCGACTACCTGCGCGGCATGGTCGCCTACACCGGCGTCGAGGCGCTGATTGAGCAGATGCACGCCGACGTTGAAAAGGCCAAAACCATCCTCGGCATCAGCTAGAGTACAGAGAAAAGTTCCCGGAATAAGAACTCTTATTCCGGGAACTTTTCTATGAGAGATAATGAGCGCGGCAGGCTCATACTCACTTACCTTGCTGGGCTAAGAGGAGGGTGCTCGGCAGGCTCACGCTCGCTGCCGACCCTCTCGCCGGTTCGCTAGCTGGCTCGCAAGCTCGCCAGATTCGCACCGAGATTTATTTTCCTCGCGCGCTCGGAATCTCGGTGCTCATCACCGGCGATTCACGCCAGCCCCGAGCCAACAGCTTCGCTGTGAGCCTGCCGAACCAGCTTCAACATAAGTGTGCTTGTCGCCCTCCGCCTTCTCCTACATCTCTTCGTGGGTATTCGGGTCAAAGCCGCGGCCCACACCTGCTTCGAGCGCATCGATGCGGGCGACCTGCTCCTCGGTGAGTTCCCAGTCGAAGACCGCCAGGTTTTCTTCCATGCGCAGGGCCTGAGAACTCTTGGGCAGGGGCACCAGGTTCTTCTGGACCTCCCAACGCAGGATAACCTGGGCCACGGTCTTACCGGCCTCAGCGGCGATAGTTTCGAGGGCAGCGTCCTTAAGCAGGTCGGTCTTGCGGCCCAGGGGCGACCAGCACTGGGTCAAAATGGCGTGGTCGAAGTTATAGGCGGCCCAGTCCTGCTTTTGGGAGTAGGGGTGCAGCTCAATCTGGTTGATGGCGGGGGTGACACCGGTTTCTTCAATCAGACGGTCGATGTGCTCGGGCAGGAAGTTGGAGACGCCAATGGACTTGACCAGCCCTTCTTCCTGGGCCTTGATAAGTGCCCGCCAGGTATCGACGTAGAGGCCCTGGGAGGGGTTAGGCCAGTGGATTAGGTAGGCATCCAGGTAGTCGAAACCCATACGGCTGAGGGTGCCTTCGAGGGAACGGAGGGCGGTATCGTAGCCGTGGTCGCGCCCCGGCAGCTTGGACTGCACGAAGATTTCATCGCGCGGGGTGCCTGAGCGTAGCACGCCGCGGGCAACGCCCACTTCGTTCTCGTAGTTCACCGCAGTGTCGATTAAGCGGTAGCCGCGGGCGATGGCTTCAGAGACAGCGATTTCGGCATCTACGTTATTGAGCGGGTAGGTACCTAGCCCTAGGGGAGGGATAGAGGTGCCGTCGCGCAGGGTATGGTTTTGCATTGGTTTTCCTCTCGGGTGGAGTGGGGTGGACGCCCGTTAGCGGCTGAGCAGGTCAAGCACCAGGGTGGCGCTTCGTTCGGCCACGATGGGGGCGTCCATGTGGAAGTCCTGGTCGGCCGCCGGGCCGCAGAGGTCAGAGATACCGCGTACCGCGATAAAGGGCAGAGAGCGACTGGAGCTAATCTGGGCCAGGGCGGTGGTTTCCATATCGGTGGAAAGCGCTTGGGGGAAGAGCTGACGGGTGTCTTTGACGTTGTGGGCGGTAACAAAAGACCCACCGGCCAGCATCTGCCCAAAGAGGGCGCTACCTTCACCGGCGTAGGCCGCTGCGGCAGCGCGGGCCTTCTCAACCAGCACCGGGTCGGTGGCGTAGGTTGCGGGCATGCCGGGAACCTGCCCGAACTCGTAGCCGAAGGCGGTGGCGTCCGCGTCCGTGTAGGTGTAGTCGGTGCCGATAGCCAGGTCGCCCACATTTACGTCGGCGCGCAGGCCGCCGGCGGTACCGGCAGACACAATGACGCGCGGGGTAGGCACCAGCGCCAGGGCAACAGACAGGGCCGTGGCGGCATTGACCAGGCCAATCTTTGAGCGCACCAGCAGAATCTTCAGCTCGTCAGTGCCGGTGGCAAGCACCCGGGGGTAGAAGAGGGCCGCACCCAGGGCGTAGGCCTCACCGACCGGCTCGGTCTTAGCGAGGAAGGGGGCAGCCTCTTCGTCCATGGCTACCTGCACGATAGCGGCGTTATCAAAGCCGCCAGGAAGAGCAAAAGCCGACACTAGGCCATCACCTGCTCCCACTCGTCCTTCTTCTCGAGGAAAACACGAACCGCAGCCTGGGCCTCGTCGAGCGAGTGGTTAGCACCCCAACCGCACTGAACCTCGTTAGCGGCCGGAACCTCATCAGCCTGCAGCAGGTCATTCATCGTAGCCTCAAGAATCTGCATAAAATCGGCAGGCTCAACACCCATGGTCAGGGCGTAGAAACCGGTCTGGCAGCCCATGGGGGAGAAGTCAATCAGAGCGTCGGTGTGATTGCGCATGTGGTGGGCGGTCATGTGCTCAATCGAGTGAACCGCCTTCATGCCCAGGTGCCCCTTGTTCGGCTGGGTGAAACGCACATCGTACTTAATCAGGACGTCCCCACCCGGCAGGGTCTTACGGTCAGCTACGCGCACGTAGGGGGCCGCCACAGCGGTATGATCCAGGTCGAAAGACTCAACATTAGTCTTCTGCTTCTCAAAATTCTCAGTGATTTGCATGCTTACTATTCTCTCGTACTTAGGGAACTCGCGCTAGCTGGAGGAGTAGGCTAAGACATAAGTGTTCACGAACGATTGGAGTACTTCCATGAACGTACTGATTCCCACCGCTGCTGCCTCAGCCGGCCTAATGGGCGGCTACAAGGTTGCCCGTGTTACAAACGTCCGCGCCCTGGGCGGGGTCGCCCTAGCCGCTGGCGGCGCTGCTGCCTTTGCCGGCTGGAAGAAGAACGCGGGAACCGGCACCGCCGCCGCCCTCACCGCCGTCTACCTCGGCGCCTTCGGCTACTCCCACGCCCTGCACAAGAAGATTGGCCCCTGGCCCGCTGTGTGCGCCGTTACCGGTGCTACCGCGCTCGCTTCCCTGGCCTTCGGCCGCGAAAAGAAGTAGCACGGGGAGCCCTCCCTGCCGGCTTGACCAGGTTTGTACCACGCCCTGCCCGCAAACGGTACTAAAAATGGGCCGCGCGCGGTACAAACTGGTGTTGCGGGCACGGCCAAGAGAGCGATGCAGGTGAGCAAGCTACCACCGGGGCCTCTCTTCCCGGTAGCTGGCTTGTACTGTAGAGTTGACTATGCATGTGACTGCAGTCCGTGGCAGTTACCTGCAGCGGCCAAGCCGCCCACCGGCGTCCTTGGCTCTCCACCCGGCAGCAAAAATGTTGACCGGGCCGCACACGGCACTAACTCTAGGAGTTAACCCATGGCTCTTGATCCCAAGATCAAGCAGGAAATCATGAAGGAATACGCAACCCACGAAGGTGACACCGGTTCACCCGAGGTTCAGGTTGCAGTTCTGACTCGTCGTATCACCGACCTGACCGAACACCTCAAGTTCCACAAGCACGACCACCACTCACGTCGTGGTCTGATGATTCTCGTTGGTCGCCGCCGCAACCTGCTCGGCTACCTCAAGAGCGTCGACATCGAGCGTTACCGCGCCCTCATCGAGCGTCTCGGTATCCGCCGATAACACCAGGTTTGTGAGCGTGAGGGCGACACCCCAAGCTACGCATCCGGCTGCCTTGCCGGGAGCCAGTGGCTGACGGTGACGCCCTCACCCACACCTACCACCCAAGAATAGAACTAAGTCGCCGCGTGCTTTGACGGTCCTCGGTAGCGGTTTACAGAAAGCCCCACAGGCGGGGTCTGTGAGCCTCAATCGATGACCGAAGGCGCGGCGCAGACAAGAGAAATGGAGGAACCTTGGAAGGTCCCGAAATTCAGTTTGCAGAAGCAATCATTGACAACGGCAAGTTCGGTAAGCGCGTAGTACGCTTCGAAACCGGCCGCCTGGCCAAGCAGGCCGCAGGCTCTGCCCTGGTCACCATCGACGACGACACCACCCTGCTCTCCGCCACCGCAATTGGTAAGAGCCCCCGTGACGGCTTCGACTTCTTCCCCCTGACCGTAGACGTTGAAGAGCGCATGTACGCAGCCGGCAAAATCCCCGGCTCCTTCTTCCGCCGTGAAGGCCGCCCCTCAACCGAAGCGATCCTGGCTGCGCGTCTGATTGACCGCCCCCTGCGTCCTGCCTTCAAGAAGGGCATCCGCAACGAGGTGCAGGTCGTTGTCACCGTGCTCACCATCGAGCCCGACGAAATCTACAACACCGTCGCAATCAATGCAGCATCCTGCTCCACCACCCTGTCAGGTGCCCCTTTCGCTGGCCCCGTCGGCGGCGTCCGCGTCGCCCTGATTGACGGCCAGTGGGTTGCCTTCCCCAAGCACTCCCAGCTTGAGAACGCTGTCTTCGATATGGCTGTAGCCGGTCGCGTTGTGACCAAGGCAGACGGTACCGAAGACGTCGCCATCATGATGGTTGAGGCGGAAGCTACCGATAACTCCTGGAAGCTCATCAAGGAAGACGGCGCCACCGCCCCGACCGAAGAAGTTGTTGCTGAAGGCCTCGAAGCCGCCAAGCCCTTCATCGCTGCCCTTTGCAAGGCCCAGGCTGACCTGGCCGAGCGCGCTGGCAAGCCCGCCCTGGAACTGCCCATCTTCGGTGAACGCGCCGCAGAAATTGACCAAGCAGTCAAGGCTTTCGAGCCCAAGATCGTTGAGGTCTACTCCATCGCCGGTAAGCAGGACCGCGAAACCGCGTCCGCTGACCTGCAGCAGGAAATCGTTGAAACCCTGGCCACAGAAGGCAAGGAATTCGAGGGCCGCGAAGACGAAGTTAACGCAGCCTTCAACGCCCTGACCAAGCACGTTGTGCGTCAGCGCATCCTCACCGACCAGGTTCGTATTGACGGCCGCGGTCTAACCGACATCCGCCAGCTCACCGCTGAGGTTGAGGTTCTGCCCCGCGTCCACGGCTCCGCTATCTTCGAGCGTGGCGAAACCCAGATCATGGGCGTTACCACCCTCAACATGCTCAAGATGGAGCAGCAGCTGGACTCCCTCTACCCGGTCAAGTCCAAGCGCTACATCCACCACTACAACTTCCCGCCCTACTCAACCGGCGAAACCGGCCGCGTTGGCTCACCCAAGCGCCGCGAAATCGGTCACGGTGCTCTCGCCGAGCGCGCAATCACCCCGATTCTGCCCTCACGCGAGGAATTCCCCTACGCAATCCGCCAGGTTTCAGAGGCCCTGGGCTCCAACGGTTCAACCTCCATGGGTTCCGTTTGTGCCTCAACCCTCTCCCTGCTGAACGCCGGTGTGCCCCTGCGCGCCCCCGTCGCCGGTATCGCCATGGGTCTTGTCTCCGACGAGGTCAACGGTGAAACCCGTTACGCAGCCCTGACCGACATTCTTGGTGCTGAGGATGCCCTGGGTGATATGGACTTCAAGGTCGCAGGTACCTCCGAGTTCGTCACCGCTATCCAGCTGGACACCAAGCTCGACGGCATCCCCGCCTCCGTCCTGGCAGGCGCCCTGACCCAGGCACGTGAAGCCCGCCTGCACATCCTCGAGGTCATCAATGCAGCAATCGACGCTCCCGACGAGATGAGCGACTACGCACCCCGCGTCATCTCCGTTCAGGTACCCGTTGCCAAGATCGGTGAGGTCATCGGCCCCAAGGGCAAGATGATTAACCAGATCCAGGAAGACACCGGTACTGACATCTCCATCGAGGACGACGGCACCGTCTACATCGGCGCTACCGACGGCCCCTCCGCAGAGGCAGCCCGCGCAGCAATCAACGCGATTGCTAACCCGCAGGTTCCCGAGGTCGGCGAACGCTATCTGGGTACCGTCGTGAAGACCACCACCTTCGGTGCCTTCGTCTCACTGACCCCCGGTAAGGACGGCCTGCTGCATATCTCCGAGCTGCGCAAGCTCAACGACGGCAAGCGCGTAGACGACGTCGAGGACGTCGTCGGCGTAGGCCAGAAGGTCCAGGTCGAGATCTCCAAGATCGACGACCGCGGCAAGCTGTCACTGGTACCCGTCGTAGCCGAAGGCGAAGAGAGCGGCGACGAAGAGTAATGACCGCTCCGTAGCTTCTACCGTACGAAGCAGATAGAGGGGGCAGACACCGGGTGTCTGCCCCCTCTTACTCGTTCAATTTCTTACTTTCCCCATCAGAAAGACCTGACTGATATGCCCGTCCTTCTACCCCTTGAAACCGCTGACCTCACCGACGAGCTCAACTACCGCACCGGCCGTCTCATCTACGCCGGTGGGGGAGGCAACGAAGTGCGCCGTTCCGTACTGCCTGGCGGCGTCCGCGTCATCACCGAACGCATGCCCTCCCAACGCAGCGTCTCCATAGGTTTCTGGGTCGGGGTAGGCTCCCGCGACGAACAGCCCGGCATGCTAGGCTCCACCCACTTCCTCGAACACCTGCTCTTCAAGGGCACCGAAAACCGCACCGCCCTCGACATCGCCCACGCCTTTGATAGGGTAGGCGGCGAATCCAACGCCCTCACCGCCAAGGAGCACACCTGCTACTACGCCCGTGTGCTCGACGAAGACACCCCCATGGCTATCGACGTCATCGCCGACATGGTCACCGGCGCCAAGCTCGACCCTGCCCTACTGGAACAGGAACGCGGCGTCATCCTCGAAGAAATTGCCATGGATCAGGACGACCCCACCGACGTCGCCTTTGAATCCTTCATCGAACAGCTTATGGGCAACAACCCGCTGGGCCGCCCCATCGGCGGCACCCCGCAGGAAATCACCGACGTTGCCCGCGACAAGGTCTGGGAACACTACAAGAAGTTCTACACCCCCGACCGCCTGGTCATCTCAGCAGCAGGCAGCCTCAACCACACCGAAATCGTCAACCTGGTGCTTGAGTCCCTAGCCAACCGCGGCTGGGACCTCACCGAAGGGGCCCTACCTGCCCCACGCCGCGTCCGCCAACAGAGCAACATCGTGCCCGGTGCCCGCGAAAAAACCCTCGAAAAGGGTTTTGAGCAGACCAACATCGTGATGGGCTGCCCCGGCCTCATCGCCGGCGACGAGCGCCGCTACGCCATGAGCGTGCTCAACTCCGCCCTGGGCGGGGGTATGTCGTCCCGCCTCTTCCAGGAAATCCGCGAAAAGCGGGGCCTTGCCTACTCCACCTTCTCCTTTACCGGATCCTACTCAGACGCCGGCTACTTCGGTATGTACGCTGGTTGTCTCCCTTCCAAGGCAGAGCAGGTTACCGAGCTTATGCGCTCTACTTTTGATGAGTTTGTACGCGACGGTATCACGCAGGAAGAACTTGACAAGGTCGTAGGGCAGCTGGGAGGTTCTACCGTTCTAGGAAGCGAGGACGCCGGATCCCGCATGAGCCGCCTGGGCCGGGCAGAACTGGACTCGGGTAAGTTCCTCTCGATCGATGAACTGCTCGATGGGGTTCGGTCAGTAACCGCCGACCAGGTCAATGACCTGGCCCGCTACCTGGCAGACCAGGAGTGGGTCACGACCATCGTCAAATAAACTTTAGGGAGGGCGCCTGCTTATCTGCGGGCGTCCTTCTTTTTGCGCTCTCTACGGGTAGCTCACCGCTTTGTACCGTGCCCTGCCCACTTTCGGGGCTAAATCTGGGCAGCACGTGGTACAAAGTGAGGGAAAGCAGAGCAGGCGGACGGGGCCCCTCCCCGAAGCGAGTAAACGACAGCTGGTCAACCCCTGTGGATAGAAGGCGAAACAAAGCGTCTTCACTGCACCAAAAGAACGACCCAAAGACCCCTGGCTAGGCACAAGATTCCTATCTGCTATCCACAAGCTGCCGTATGGTAGAAAACCTCAGACACGGTGAGCCAAACTCACCCTATGCGGATCGCTGAACCTCTAACCTTCGTTTCCACCCGTGCCGAACTTGTAGCCGCCGGCCTATGCAACTCCACCATCACACGCAAAATGCACCGCGGCGAGCTCGTGCAATTACGCCCCGGCATATTCTGCCCAAGCTCTATCTATAACTCTCTGCGACCAGCCGAGCGATACCCCTACGCCATAGCTGCCTATGCAAAACAGAACCCTGATGCTATCTTCAGCCACAGGAGCGCTGCCTGGCTCCATGGCCTTAGCGTCATTGCTTCAGAGAACCTGGTCGATATCCTGGCTGGCTCGAATACTCGAGGCCGCGCTCAAGGAATCATCAAGCATTACACTGTAAAACCTTCTGTGCCTATCGCATACATATCAGGAACAGTGCGAGCAACTAGCCTGCTACAGACACTCGATGACTGTGCGAGATACCTGGAGCTGAGCGAATCGGTGTGCATTATCAACTCGGCTTTGAATCGGCAACTTACAACGAGTGAAGCTGTAGAAGAGCGGCTGTATAGGCTCAAAGGCCGGGGAGCACGCCGAGCGCGGGCTATACTTCCGTATCTCAGTAGCCTGTGCGAAAGCCCCGGTGAAACTCTTCTATTGATCGCAATTATTGACGGTGGTCTACCGAGACCTGCACAGCAAGTAAACGTAGTGGTTGGAGGTAGGGTATATAGACCTGATTTTCTGTACGAGGATGAGAAGGTCATCGTTGAGTTTGACGGCCACATCAAATACACGGACTACGGGCCTACCGATCGGGCTGTTATGTCAGAGCGCAGGCGTGAGAAACAGCTGCAGAATCAGGGCTGGATTGTTCTTCGGTATAGCTGGGCGCAGGTGAGAAACCATCCGGAGCAGGTAGCCAGTGAAATTGCTGCAATGCTTGAACTGCGCAGAGGGGCACCGCTCTAGCTACTTTGTACCGCGCCCTGCTCACATTTGGGGCTAAATCTGGGCAGCACGTGGTACAAAGTGAGGGGAAAAGCGGGCAAACGCGGGAAGGACGCCGGGAGCCGGGGAACAGCCCGTGACACGGCACAGACCTGACGGCCCGGCCCTGCAACGACCTTACCCCGCCAGCGCCTTCGCCACCGCGTCCTTGACGGTCTGGGCGTAGACGGTCAGGCCCTCGTTTTGCGGGTGCACGCCGTCGGAGACCAGGTACTCGGGGTGGCCCTTGGCCGCTGCCTGCCAGTCGGCAATAAAGACCGTATCGGGGTTCTGCGCCGCGAACTCGCGAATCACCTGGTTAGAGGGCTCAATCCAGGTCAGGTTTGCCGGGCCAACGCCGGTCACCAGCACAATCTTGCGCTCCCCGTTAGGCGACACTGATGCCTTGAGCTGTTCTAGCTGATCTACGGTGAAAGTAGAGTTGGCGGTTACCGACAGTACAAGTACCTCACGCATCTGCCCCGAATCTACCAGCTGCTCAATAATGGGCAGGGCAGCGGAGCTAGTACGGGAAACTTCCGCATTGACCAGGGCCTGGGGCATAGCCTCGCCCAGGGCAATCGAAGAAGCCAGCGTGACCGAGTCACCCACAATCGTCACCTGGGAACCATCAACGGCGGCAGACGGCGCGATGGATGAACTAGGGGAGGGGCTGGCGCTTTCAGTCGGTTCAGCCGAGGCGCTGGGGCTGACAGAAGAGCTGGGAGCAGCTGATGCGGTAGTCGGCTGGGGTGCAGGCGCGGACGCCTGCGCGTAGTTGGCACCGGCTGCCACCACGGCTTCAGCCTGGGTCATGGCAGGTGCGGTACGCACTGCAAAAACAGTGGAAATGAGGGTTACACCGGCAAGGACGGCTGCGCCCACCGGCAGGGCCCGGCCAGTCGGTGCCACCATGGCTGAGAACCAGGCTGATAGTGCCCCGCGGAAACCCAGATGACGAACAGGCTGCTCCACATACATGTAGGACAGACCTGCAACAATCAGGGTCAAGAACAGCACACCGACGTTCACCCAGGGGGAGCGCGCCGCGCCAAAGGTGTAGTGGGCGAGCACCATCAGGGGCCAATGCCAGAGGTAGATACCGTAGGAGCGCTGGCCGATCCAGCGCAGGGGAGCTAGGGACAGCAGGCCCCGAAAGAGCCCGGAGGTGCCGCCGCGGACGTCCGGAAGCAGGGCCTGAATAATGCCCATACCCAAAAGAGAGCCCACCAGCAGGCCCCAGGGCATGAGCCAGGAGCTGTGGTCTGAAAGGGTGAGTGCAAAGGGAATGACGGCGACCAGGCTCACCCAGCCGACCAGCTGACGCAGCCAGCCCCAGATACCGTTGCCGTAGCCGACCAGGGGGTAGAGGCGGTCATCAACGGGCGGGTACATGGACCAGGGAATCATCATGGCCAGTAGCACGCCCAGCATGAGCCCGTAGAGGTGGGTATCGGTGCCGTAGTAGAGGCGGGTGCTAGAGGCACCCAATAGCCCCAGTACGACCGCAGCCAGCAGCGACAGGGCGCCCAAAACGCCAGGAACCAGAGCTCGCTGCCACCACTTAGCGGTAAACATAAAGACAAAGACCATCACCACGGGCCAGAACAGGTAGAACTGCTCTTCAACCGCCAGTGACCAGAAATTGGTCATGAGCTCAGGGGAGGTCTGCGTGAAATAGTCGTTACCGGCCCAGATCAGCAGCCAGTTCGACGAATAGGTAAAAGCACCGAGAATCTGACGGCCCAGGCCGACCTGCGCGTCGCCGCCCACGAGCAGGGCCAAAGAACCTACTACCAGGGTCAGCAGGGCAAAAGCCGGCACCAGGCGGCGCAGACGCCGCACCCAGAAAGAAACGATATCCATCTTGCCGGTGTAGGCACCCTCGCGCAGTAGTAGGGCAGTAATCAGATAACCCGAGATAACGAAGAAAATATCAACGCCAATCATGCCCCCGGGCAGGTACTGGGGCCAGAAATGGTACACCAGCACCAGCAGCACCGCGATAGCGCGTACGCCGTCGAGACCGCGCAGGACAAAGCGTCGCTGCCCCTCGTGGGGGTGCACGGCAGAGTAAAAAACGTGATCGTCTTTCATAGTTCCCTTGGGTTGGTGAGCTGGGGTGCAGGCGCACCTTTCTAGTGTAAGAGCTGGCAGGCTTATCTTGTGTCGCACCCGCCGGGTCTTTTAGCACTCAACGGGCCGAAGGCGGTTTCGGATGCTGAAATACCCCCGCCTACTTTCGGGTATTAGCGCAGGTGAAAGGACGCTTGGGTGCGGCAGAGCGTGCAGCGAGGCTACCCCGTTCGCTAGAGTAGTGTGATGTGGCTTGTTGATGCGATACCTGCGCCAGCCGGTGCTGTGCGCGTGAGCGAGTACCCGCCAGGTGCCGCTCGGCACCCAAGCTAACGACTATCTAAGGGGTATATAGAGGCATGAGCAAGATTTGGAAGGTCGCTGTTGTAGGCGCTGCCGGTCGTATGGGGTCAGAGGCAGTGAAAGCGGTCAACACCGCAGAAGACATGGATCTGGTAGCCGCCCTGGGCAACGGGGACTCCCTGGACCTGCTCGTTGAATACGGCGCCGACGTCATGATCGACCTGACCGTTCCCTCAGCAACCGAGGCGAACGTACGCTTCGCTGTTGAGCACGGCATCCACGCGGTGGTTGGCACCACCGGCTGGAACGAAGAGCGCCTGGCTTCCCTTGAAGCCCTGCTCGCCGAGCACCCCCGGGTGGGCGTGCTGATTGCCCCCAACTTCGCCATCGGTTCTATCCTGGCCACCGAGTTCGCAGCTAAGGCCGCTAAGTTCTTTGAATCGGTTGAGGTCATCGAGATGCACCACCCCAACAAGGTGGATGCCCCCTCGGGTACCGCCGTCCACACCGCTCACAAAATTGCAGCAGCCCGCGCCGAAGCCGGTGTGCCCGCCTCACCCGACGCTACCGAAACCGATGAGGGCGGCTCGCGCGGCGCCAAGGTGGCCGGGGTTAACGTGCACGCCGTCCGCCTGCGCGGCCTGACCGCCCACCAGGAAATCCTGCTGGGCGACGCCGGCCAGCAGCTGGTCATCCGCCACGACTCCTTTGACCGCACCAGCTTCATGCCCGGCGTCCTGCTCGGCGTCCGCCAGGTTGAGCAGCACCCCGGCCTCACCGTGGGCCTTGACCGCTACCTCAACCTGGACTAGCCAATGACCTCGCTGCGCGCCTTTACCGCCGGGGCAATTACCCTGGCAGTCCTCACCGTACTGATTTTGCCCCTACCCCTGGGCACCCGCCTCTTCCTGCTGGCAGTAGGGGTGTTCTGCGCGGTCTTCATCGCGGTGGACGCCGGTGGGCGGGGGCGCGCCTTCGCCGCCCTCGTCACGGTAGCCCTGAGCCTCTACCTGGTGCTGACCGTTCAGAGGGGCTTCATCTTCCTGCAGAACGCCGGAACCCTGGGCGCACTATTGGGCGGGGCTCTCATCGTGCTACCTGTCCTGGGAGCCTGGGCCATGGTCCGCGAAATTATCTTCGGCTCCCGCACCCAGGTGCTCGGCCAAGAACTCGCCGCAACCGGGGAACTACCCGAAGATACCCTGCCTCGCACAGAATCCGGCCGCATCGACCGAACCGCCGCCGACGCCCAGTTCACTCGGGTTGCCGCAGCCACCGAGGCCGAACCCACCAACTGGAAAAACTGGTTCCATCTCTCCCTGGCCTATGACGCCTCCGGCGACCGAAAACGCGCCCGCAAAGCCATGCGCACCGCCATCGCCCTGCACCGCGGCAAAACCCCGGCCCAACTCTCCGTCTAGAAGCTGCCCGCAGGCGTCCGCCCCGCGCAGCCACCTAGCTTTAAGCAAACTCACCCCACCCCACCCAGCCAGATAAGGTAACGTAGTAGATATGTCTGAGACCGCACAGAACACCTCAACCTCAGCAGAACCCGTCTTCGGGCGCCTGCTCACCGCCATGGTCACCCCCTTCGCCTCCAACGGCGAAGTGGACGAACAAGCAACCGCAACGCTCGCGACCAACCTGGTGGACCGAGGCCACGACGGTCTCATCGTCTGCGGCACCACCGGCGAATACTCCACCATGACCGATGAAGAAAACGAAAACGTCTTCCGCATCGTCAAAGAAGCCGTCGGCGACCGCGCAAAAATCGTAGCTGGCGTTGGCTCCAACGACACCGCCCACACCCTGCACCTGGCCTCCCGCGCTGAAGCAGTAGGCGTAGACGGCCTGCTCGTGGTCACCCCCTACTACAACAAGCCCACCCAGACCGGTCTTGAAGCCCACTTCCGCACTGTAGCTGACGCGGTTAAGACCCCCGTCATGCTCTACGACATCCCCGGGCGCGCCGGTATCCCCATTACCCCGGCCGTCTACCGTGCCCTGGCAGACCACGAAAACATCGTGGCAGTCAAGGACGCCAAGGCCGACTTCACCGCTGCCACCGAGGTCATGGAAACCACCGACCTGGACTACTACTCAGGCGATGACGGCCTCACCCTGCCTTGGCTCGCCATGGGCGCAGTCGGCCTTGTAGGCGTCACCTCCCACGTAGCCCCCGAACACTTCCGCCAGCTCATCGACGCAACCATCGCCGGTGACCTGGCAACCGCCCAGAAACTGCACCTCGACCTGGCCCCCGTCGTCCGCGCCGCCATGAGCCGCGTACCCGGCTGCGTCGCCGCCAAGCAGATTCTTACCTGGCAGGGCATCCTCGACTCAGCTACCGTGCGCCTGCCGCACGTACTGGCTACCGACGAAGAAGCCGCCCTCATGCGCTCCGACCTCGAAGGCTCCATCATCGCCTCAACCCTGGTCAAGTAAAAACGTACTGCGGGTACCCGGCGGGCCCACCCAAAATCACGGCGATTTTGGGTGGCCCGCTTTGCCCGTATTCAGAAAAGAAAAACGAACGAAAGAGAAACTATGCAAACAGTTGAAAGCCCGCACCTACCCCCCAAACTGAAAAAAGACACCCTGCGCGTTGTGCCCCTGGGCGGCCTGGGTGAAGTCGGTCGTAACATGACCGTCTACGAGATCAACGGCAAACTGCTCGTTGTTGACTGTGGCGTGCTCTTCCCCGAAGAGTCCCAGCCCGGCGTTGACCTCATTCTGCCCGACCTCAACTACATCAAGGACCGTCTGCAGGACATCGTGGCCATCGTGCTGACCCACGGCCACGAAGACCACATCGGCGCTGTACCCTACCTGCTGCGTCTGCGCCCCGACATTCCCCTGGTTGGCTCCCAGCTGACCCTGGCTCTGGTCGAGGCAAAGCTGCAGGAACACCGCATCAAGCCCTACACCATGGACGTCGTTGAGGGCCAGGTTGAGCGTTTCGGCCCCTTCGAATGCGAATTTGTAGCCGTTAACCACTCTATTCCCGATGCCCTGGCAGTCTTCATCCGTACCAAGGCCGGTAAGTGCCTGCACACCGGCGACTTCAAGATGGACCAGCTGCCCCTCGACGGGCGCATCACCGACCTGCGTCACTTCGCCCGCCTGGGTGAAGAGGGCATCGACCTCTTCCTGCCTGACTCAACCAACGCTGAGGTTCCCGGCTTCACCCCCACCGAAAAGAACATTGGCCCGGTTATTTCTAACGTCATGCGCGACGCTAAGCGCCGCGTTATCGTTGCCTCCTTCTCATCCCACGTGCACCGCGTGCAGCAGGTACTTGACGCCGCCGCCGAGCGCGGCCGCAAGGTCGTGCTGGTGGGCCGCTCCATGGTGCGCAACATGACCATCGCCGAGAAGCTGGGCTATCTGAACGTACCCGAAGGTATTCTGGTCGACCTCAAGAAGGTCGACGACTACCGTCCCGAGCAGATTGTCATGATGTGCACCGGCTCCCAGGGCGAGCCCATGGCAGCCCTCTCCCGTATGGCTAATGGCGACCACAAGATTCAGGTCGAAAAGGGCGACACCATCATCCTTGCCTCATCCCTGATTCCCGGTAACGAAACCTCCGTCTACCGCGTGATCAACGGCCTGATGAAGCTGGGCGCCAACGTGGTACACAAGGGCAACGCCAAGGTCCACGTCTCCGGCCACGCCGCCGCCGGCGAGCTGCTCTACTGCTACAACATCCTGCAGCCCAAGAACGTCATGCCCGTACACGGTGAAGTCCGCCACCTGCTGGCCTCTGGCAAGCTCGCTATCGAAACCGGTATCAAGAGCGACCGCGTGCTGATCTGTGACTCCGGTACCGTCGTTGACCTGCGCGATGGCCACGCCGATATCGTCGGTCAGGTACCCTGCGAATACGTCTACGTTGACGGTAAGTCTGTAGGTCACGTTACCGAAGATGACCTCAAGGACCGCCGCGTCCTGGGCGAAGAAGGCTTCGTTTCCATCGTGACCGTGGTCGACCGCGCCACCAAGCGCGTGGTCACCGGCCCCGACATCCACGCCCGAGGCATCGCCGAAGACGACTCCGTCTTCGACGACATCACCCCCAAGATCACCGCAGCCCTCGAAGACGCCCTGCACCGGGCCCCCGAGAAGGTGCACACCACCCACCAGCTGCAGCAGATCGTCCGCCGCACCATGGGTGCCTGGGTGGCCCGCCGTCTGCGCCGCAAGCCCATGATCGTGCCCGTGGTCATCGAGACCCACACCCCTGAGGCTGAAGGCAACTAGCAACCTCTGAGCATACCCGGCGGCAGTTTTACCTGCTGCCGGGTAAGCTATTTAAACGCATACCAACGTCAACCAGTATTGGGAAGAATGGCTCCGCGAAAGTCTGCATCGAGTAAATCAGCCCCCCGCGCCGCGGGGAGCCGCTCCAAGACGTCCTCACGTCGCTCAACCTCCGCTCAAGGTCGAAGCCGTAAGACCACGTCAGCACCCCCTCAGGAGAGTAACGCCTTTGTGCGCGCCCTGGTGGGAGCCTGGCAGTCTCTAGCCTTTACCGTGGGCGGTGCGGTGCGCCGTATGGGCGAGCTCCGCACCGATATCGAACTGCACGAACGCCGTGACGGCGGGGCCCTGCTGGTACTGGCTATTGGCCTGCTCACCGCGGGCGTGGAATGGTGGGGCTGGCGGGCGGACCCCGCTAACCTGGCCTGGTACGAGTGGCCCCTGCACCTGTGGCACATCGCTGTGGGCGGTCTCTTCGGCCAGGGCTCCCTGCTCATTCCTATCCTCTGCCTGATTTTCGCTATCCGTATCTTCCGCCACCCGCTGGAGGTGCGAGCTAACAACCGCATCGCCATTGGCTTTACCATCATGACGGTCTCTGCCTCGATGATGGGGGCCAAAGTGGCGGGCTACCCCTCTTTCTCATCGAGTTTTGATGAATTCTGGGGCGGCGGCGGTACCGTTGGCGTGCTGATTGGCACCCCCGCCAGCCGTATCGTAGGTGGCGTGAATGTGCTGGAATGGCTCTTGATTGCCCTGGTTTTCCTGGCCGGTCTGCTGGTGGCCACCGATACGCCCCTGCGCCAGATCTGGCCCAAGGTCGTGCATATTTTCGGCCTGCTCCTGGGCGAAAAGCCCCACGGCTCTGTTGCCGACGCCGGGCGTCCTTCCCGTGCTTCCCGTACCCAGGACGATACCGAAACCCGCGTGCTGGATGGCGAGCACGACCGCTCCTATCTCTATGAGGACGCCCCCGCCCCGGCTCCCCGCCGCCGCGGTGGCCTGCTGAGCTGGCTGGGCTTTGGCCCCCGCGAAGAGAAGGACCGGAGGCTTGACCGCTACGAGGCAGATGAGGCCTACCAGACCGCTGTTATTGAGGACGGTTACGACGCCGAACCTGAAACCGCCCGCGTTGAGCAGGTTCCTGTTGCCCCCCGCCGCGCTGCCCAGAACGCGGCCCGCCCCGTAGAAGCCTTTGACGTTGAGGCCCCCCGCAAGCAGACCCGTAAAGAGAAGAAAGCAGCGGCTAAGGCCGCCAAGAAACAGGGCGAGCTCTTTGACCAGGGGCTATGGGAGAGCGAGGACGAGCTCGCGGCCAGCTACCCCGGCGAAGACCGTTCGGACGCCCCGGCTCAGCGCCTGGACCAGGCCCGCCAGGCTGCCGCGGATCACGGCTACAGCCCTGAACCGGTAGAAGCAGACCGTGACGGCTTTGAGCCCGAGACTGTTGCGCCTCAGCCTGTTAGCCGACCGGCTGCTGCTTCTGCATCAGCACCTGCCCCCGCATCAGCTCCTGCCGTACCCCGCCCCGGCAAGGGGAGCGCGTCCGCCCGTCTGCAAAACAACACCGTGGCAGAGCGAACCGAGCAGCCGCGTGGCGAGCTGGTCGTGGAGTCTTCGACCGGCTCCTACGCCCTGCCCACCGAGTCCATGCTCGAGGCCGGCCCGCCCGCCAAGGAAAGCTCCGAAGCCAACGAACAGGTGGTCGATGCCCTGACCAACGTGCTCCAGCAGTTCAACGTGGACGCCGAAGTCACCGGCTTCTCCCGCGGCCCCACCGTCACCCGCTACGAGATTGAGCTGGGCCCCGGCACCAAGGTGGAGCGCGTCACCGCCCTGTCCAAGAACATTGCCTACGCCGTGGCATCTGCCGACGTGCGCATCCTCTCGCCCATCCCGGGTAAGAGCGCTATCGGTATCGAAATTCCCAACACCGACCGCGAAATCGTGGTGCTGGGCGATGTGCTGCGCTCCGCCAAGGCCCACGCTACCGACCACCCCATGGTCATGGGTGTGGGTAAGGACGTCGAGGGCGGCTTCGTCATCGCTAACCTGGCGAAGATGCCCCACATGCTGGTGGCAGGTGCTACTGGTGCCGGTAAATCCTCGTTCGTGAACTCCATGATTACCTCGATCCTGATGCGCTCAACCCCCGATCAGGTGCGCCTGATTATGGTTGACCCCAAGCGCGTGGAGCTCACCGCCTACGAGGGGATTCCCCACCTGATTACCCCCATCATCACCAACCCCAAGAAGGCCGCCGAGGCCCTGCAGTGGGTTGTGCGAGAGATGGACGCCCGCTACGACGACCTTGCCCACTACGGCTACAAGCACGTGGACGACTTCAACAAGGCCGTCAAGGCTGGCAAGATTCAGCCGGAGCCCGGTTCCAAGCGCCAGATCAAGGCCTACCCCTATCTGCTGGTGATCGTGGACGAGCTTGCCGACCTGATGATGGTTGCCCCGCGTGATGTGGAAGAGTCCATCGTCCGTATCACTCAGCTGGCCCGCGCCGCCGGTATTCACCTGGTGCTGGCGACCCAGCGTCCGTCCGTCGATGTGGTCACCGGCCTGATCAAGGCTAACGTGCCCTCCCGCATGGCTTTTGCCACTTCATCGGTGACTGACTCCCGCGTGGTGCTCGACCAGCCCGGCGCCGAGAAACTGATTGGCCAGGGTGATGCCCTCTTCCTGCCCATGGGCGCGTCGAAGCCTATGCGTGTGCAGGGCGCCTGGGTGGGTGAATCTGAGATTCACGAGGTCGTGGAGCACGTGAAGAAGCAGGCTCCTGCGGTCTACCGCGACGACGTGATCGCTGCTGCTCCCTCCAAGAAGATTGACGACGACATCGGGGACGACCTGGATGACCTGCTGCGGGCAGCTGAACTGGTGGTCAACACCCAGTTCGGTTCGACCTCCATGCTGCAGCGCAAGCTGCGCGTGGGCTTTGCTAAGGCAGGGCGCCTGATGGACCTGCTCGAATCGCGCGAAGTCGTTGGCCCCTCTGAGGGCTCGAAAGCCCGTGATGTGCTGGTCCAGCCCGATGACCTGCCCGCCGTCCTCGCTAAGATTCGGGGTGAAGAGCCCCCGGCCCCTGTAGACAGCGACCCCTACGGCGGGGACCCCGTAGCCCACATGAACGACGGGGTGCCGCAGGCCGTTGACTACTACGACGAGGCGGACGCCCCCGACAGCGAAGACGCCTGGAACCTGACCGGCCGCTAGCCGGCCTTCCCTGCCAGACCCAACCGACGGCGTCCGCCCCGCTTATCGCGAGCGGGGCTGAACCACCCTAAGGAGAACACCGTGGCCGACCAGACCGCAACCGCTTCTAACTGGAACATCCCGAATGCGCTGACCGCCCTGCGCATTGTGATGGTTCCCCTGTTCGTCTGGGCCCTCTGGGCCGGCGGGCCCCACGGCGAGGCCAACCTGAGCCTGCGCTGGTGGGCAGCCGCCGTGTTTGTGCTGGCCATGATTACCGACTGGCTCGATGGCTACCTGGCCCGCAAAAACAACCTGATTACTAGCTTCGGCAAGATCGCTGACCCCATCGCCGATAAGCTGCTCACCGGAGCGGCCTTCGTGGTGCTGTCCATGCTGGGGGAGCTGTGGTGGTGGGTCACCATCGTCATTCTGGTGCGCGAGTGGGGTATCACGGTGATGCGCCTGTTCATCATCAAGTACGGGGTCATGGCGGCCTCTAAGGGCGGTAAGCTCAAGACCGTGCTGCAGACGGTGGCCCTGGTGCTGATGATTCTCCCGCTGGGTCAGCTGGGTTCCTGGGCTCTATGGCCCGGCTACCTGGTGATGGCCGCTGTGGTGGTCGTGACCGTAGTAACCGGTATCGACTACGTCGTCAAGGCCATGCAGCTGCGCCGCGACTACTTCGCTGCTCAGGGGAAGTAGCCCGGCATGGTAGAGACAAGTGCCCAGGACCTTGAGCGCGCAGCTGCCCGCCTGGTTGCCGCTGCTGTAGCTCGCGCAGCCGATGGGGCGCAGAAGGGGGCGGACGCCGGTGCTCAGCTGGCAACGGCAGAGTCCCTGACCGGGGGTATGGTAGGCCAGCTCATCTGCACGGTTCCCGGGGCATCTGCGGTATATCGGGGTGGCGTTATCTCCTACGCCACCGAGGTCAAGGCCTCTGTGCTGGGGGTACCTGCCGGTTTGCTCGCTGAGCGAGGGGCGGTAGACCCAGACGTTGCAATCGCCATGGCTCAGGGAACCGCCCGGGTCTGCGGGGCTGATTTCGGCGTAGCCACCACCGGGGCTGCCGGGCCGGAGCCCTGCGATGGCAAACCGGTAGGGCGCGTCTACCTGGCTGTAGCGCACCCGGCGAGCGGGGGCGTCCACGTGCTTGAAAAAAACTATGCGGGCAACCGGGCAGAAATTCGTGCCCAAGCCGCCCACGATGCCTTGAACCTGCTTGCAGAGTTTCTTACTGAAGCCGCCAAGTAAGCTCCCAGAAAATTTTCAGATGAATTTTTCAGCTAACAGGGAATGAAAACACAGCCGCGTAGGTTTAGATAGATGTAACAAGAAAAAGTCGTAAGTAAACGAAATATTCTTGAGGTCAGCTGACGAAAGCGCGAACATGCGCTAGGCTGAAAACACCCGCTCCTGATATAACGGGAGCATGACAACCAGGAGATTGGTATAAAAATGACTAAGCAGCCCGTATCCGTGAACGGTGTCGTCCGTTGGAAGGATGTGGGTCAGACTGAGAACGCTGCCCCCGCCCAAGACACCGGTAAAGTAATCCTGCTCCGCCACGCTATCGGCGAAGTTCTGCGCGATGTTCGCCAGCGCCAGGGCCGCACCCTCCGCGAAGTTTCCCACTCAGCCCGAGTATCACTGGGCTACCTCAGCGAGGTCGAGCGCGGCCAGAAGGAAGCCTCATCAGAGCTGTTGGCTTCCATCTGCCAGGCACTGAACATCTCCCTCTCAGCTATGCTGGCCGAAGTCTCAGCCCGTATGGCTGTTGAAGAAGGCTTCTCGGTACCCGATACCGTGCCCGCTGAATTCTCAGAACAGTTCAAGCGCGAATACGGTATCGCCGCTACCTCAAGCCGCGATATTCCCGCCGTTGAGCGCCCCCTGGCAGCTCGCTAGACGATTCGCTCTCTAGGTAACTAAGAGATGGAGCCGGGCCCCGCAAGGGCTCGGCTCTCTTTGTGTTCTGTGGTGTCTGTGTACTGTGGAGGAAGGAAGAAGATGAAGCTCAGCGAATTTTGGGCGGCGATGGACCATGAGTTTAGTCCGGTCTATGCCCGCCATCTAGCCCGTGATCTGGTGCCCGGGGACTTCGGTGATTTGACGGCCCAGCAAGCCCTGGACGCCGGCGCCAACGTGCGCGAGGTGTGGCTGGCTATTTGCCGGGTGCAGGACGTTCCTGTGGAACGGCAGCTGGGGCCCGATATTGAACCGCGCCCCTAGGCTAGAAAATCGTTCGTACTTAATAGAAAATGTGTTCGAATTCCTGTAGGATTGTGAACAAACGACCGGCAGCCCGCGACACATAACCGGGTTATCCACAGATTTTCAAAATCTTCGCGCTGAACCCTTAAAGTGTCAGCCCTAGGTATTACCGTGGTAGCCAGAGAAGAACTCTCGTACCGCGATAAGAAATGAGGAACATACATGGCAGCGAAAACTCGCATGCAGTCAGTAGGTCAGGTGCCCGCCGAAGGGCGCGAAAAGGCACTTGAGGCCGTCCTTGCCCAGATCGATAAGAACTACGGCAAGGGCTCCGTCATGCGCCTGGGAGACCGCGAGGCCAGCAAGGTCGAGACTATTTCAACCGGCGCTTTGGCCCTGGACGCCGCCCTTGGCATTGGTGGTCTGCCCCGCGGTCGCGTGGTAGAAATCTACGGCCCTGAATCTTCCGGTAAGACCACCGTTGCCCTCCACGCTGTGGCTAACGTGCAGAAGGCTGGCGGTATCGCAGCCTTTATCGATGCTGAACACGCTCTTGACCCGGTCTACGCAGCCAAGCTGGGTGTAGACACCGACGCCCTGCTGGTCTCCCAGCCCGATACCGGTGAACAGGCCCTCGAAATCATGGATATGCTGGTGGGCTCTGGCTCCATCGACATCATCGTGGTCGACTCCGTTGCCGCTCTGGTGCCCCGCGCTGAAATTGAGGGTGAGATGGGTGACTCCCACGTGGGTCTGCAGGCTCGTCTGATGTCCCAGGCCCTGCGTAAGATTACCGGCCGCCTGTCAGCAACCAACACCACCGCTATCTTCATCAACCAGCTGCGCGAAAAGATCGGCGTTTTCTTCGGCTCACCCGAAACCACCACCGGTGGTAAGGCCCTGAAGTTCTACGCCTCGGTACGTATCGATATTCGCCGTATTGAGACCCTCAAGGACGGCGCTAACCCCATCGGTAACCGTACCCGCGCCAAGGTCGTCAAGAACAAGATGGCTCCGCCCTTCAAGCAGGCTGAATTCGATATTCTCTACGGTGAGGGTATCTCGGTTGAAGGCGGCATTCTTGACCTCGCCGTTGAGCACAACGTGGTCAAGAAGTCCGGCGCCTGGTTCACCTATGAGGGCGATCAGCTGGGCCAGGGTAAGGAAAACGTGCGCCGTTTCCTCAAGGACAACCCCGAACTGACCGAAGAGATCAAGTACAAGACCATGGTCAAGCTCGGCATCATTGAGGGTGAAGAGGAAGAACTGGACGAGGTAGAGCCCAGCACCTCTGTCGACCCGCTCGATGACATCTCTGAGAACTTCTAAACTCATAACAGCGAGCTAGTAGCCGCCACCACCGGGAAAAGCCCCCGGTAGTGGCGGCTTTCGACATGACACGATGTAGGTAGTAGGAGGGGAATGTGAGCGCAGAAAACCCAGGAATCGAAGATTTTCTTGCCCCTGAGGAGTACCCGGCCTGGCACCCGGCGGCACAGGGTCTGACCCAGGACCTGCCGGGGGAGTCTGGCGCCTACGCCAGCACGCAAACCGCTACCCCCTATACCGGCAAAGCATCAGCCGCAGCGGGTAGTAACCGTGACGGTGGGGAAGTAGCCGAGGCTGCGGAACCAGCCCGTCAGGGCAAATACACCCGCCGTCGTAACCCCAACCTCAAAAAAGGGTTCCGCAAGCCGCCCGCCAAATACGCTGCCCGCTCGCCCTTCGCACCCGCTATCGGGGCGGCGTCCGCCCCAGAGAACGAAACTCCCCAGCGCAAGCGCTCGCAGCCCCTCTTCTGTGAAGGCTCAGCCCTGAACGAGCCGGTCACCGACGAAGAGATGTTGGTGCAGGGGATCACTCCTATGCCTGAGAAGAGAGGCCGCGCCGGTAAGGAGCCGGAGAGTGAATTTACGCGGGCTAAAAATATTGTGCTGAATCAGCTTGCTGCGTCGCCTAAGTCCCGGGCCATGCTGGAGAAAAAGCTGGTTGAGAAAGAAATCTCGGCGGAGGTTATTGAGGATATCCTGAACCGTTTTGAGGCGGTCAACCTGATTAACGACGCTGAGTTCGCTGACATGTATGTGCGAACTCGAATGAACGTGAAGAAGCTGTCGCGGTCGGCTATCCGGCGGGAGCTGAAAACCAAGGGGGTTGAGGGTGAGCTTGCCGAAATAGCTCTGGAGCAGCGCACCGAGGAGGATGAGCGCGCCGACGCCCACGAGCTGGTGCGCAAAAAACTGCGCCCCTCAATGAACCTGGGGGACAGGGCTGAGAAAGAGAAGGTCATGCGCCGCCTGGTGGCTATGCTGGGTCGCAAGGGCTACCCGGCGGGCCTAGCTTTTAGCGTGGTGCGCGAAGAGGTCGAGAGTTACGCTCAAGAGATGGGCATGACCGCACAGGATAGCTATTCCTACTATGACTAAAAACAGGGGCGTACGGTACAGAGGTATGTACCGTGCGCCCCAGTCTGATATGGCCTGCGGCAGGTTTACGACCAGCCGTTGGGCAGTAGACCAAAAATAGCGGCAACCGAGTAGATAAAGGCAACCGTATAGGTCACAATGAGAATCCCCTGGGCAATGGGGTGAGCTTGCCAGGTCACTGTCCAGATAGGTTCTAGCTCGCCCTTTTTACGGGCGGCTCGAAGCATGAGCACCGGGAGGATAGACATAGCAGCACCGGCAAAGCCGCCGGCGTATGATAGGGCAGAAACGAAACCGCCTAGACCGGCAATTGAGATAGCCAGCGGGGGCAAAACGGTCAGGCCAACAGCGGCGATACGAAGCGGTCCGTGTTCTTCCCAGCGAGTGATATCGAGGATATTACGCATAGCGGTGTAGCCGATAGCTACAAAAGAGGTAAACATTGCCAGCAGGGCAAAGATGTTAGCCAGGTAGTAGGCAAGAGGGCCCAGGGCTTCACCCCAGGAGAGCGTGACAACCTCAGAGACGTTATCACCGAGCAAGCCCAGCGCGACAAAGGGAACCAGAGCGAGGGTGAAACCGGTGGCTGACATGCCGCCAACGAGAGCGGTGGGGATAGCCTTGGGGTTGGCGTCGCCAAGTCCGCGTACCAGCTCAGGGACAACGTACTGAGCCATAAAGGTGAAGACCGCTAGGTTCATAATTGGCACGATGAAGAAGGGGTGCAACTCTACCAGGTTGGAGAGAGTAATGCCGGGGCCAAGAATAGTCCAGAGTGAGAGGGCAAGAATGATCGCTGCCATGCCCGTGGTAATGAGCCCTTCGACAAGACCGGTGGCGTGTAGACCCTTAAACATGATGAAGGAGCCAAGCGCGAAGAAAAGTAGGGTTCCAGCGAGCTGTGGTAAACCGGTGAGATTGTTGAGCAGAGAGCCTGAGCCTGCGGCGTAGGCTATGAGTGCACCGATGGAGTTGACCATGATAGCAGCGAAGATGACCCAGCGGCCGGCCTGACCCAGGTACTTTTCTGCTAGGCCTGAGAGCTGTAGTGGTTCTTTGGTGCGCTGAGAAACCTCGGCGATGTACATCATAGAGAAGGTAGTCAGCAAACCAGCAATGGTGAGGGCAATGGCGAGCGCCAGGAAACCACCGTTGCGGGCGGCGTAGGGCAGGCTGAGGATGCCCGCGCCAATATTGGTGCCGAAGATGAGGGCGATGCCTTGGAGGACACTGAGGGTTGGGGCAGGGCGCTGATAAGCGACTGACCCTGACGGAGCGGACGAGGACATGGAAATCCTTAGGGTAGGGGAACATAAGAAGGGTGCGTACAGTGTGAGGTACTGAAGTAGATAGTACTCCCGGCGGGGCAAAATAAGAGCTATTGTGACTGCTTATGCCCGACAGTTTGTTCCGTTAAGATTGCTTGGAGGGTGAGAACCGCCGAAGCCACGTGCTGATCGTGATCAAAAGCTGCCTGGGGCTGGGGTGAGACTCGCTCGTAGAATTCTTGGGTTTTTGTGTGCCAGGTCAGGCTGCTTAATACTGCTTGCGGTAGGGGCCCCTCAGGCCAGGACGGGAAGCCCAGCAGGAGCTCAGCCACCGGTAACGCCCAGTGGTGCCAGCAGGTGCCCTCAGCGTCGATACCGCGAACCCCCGCCCCAGGGGCCGCCAGCTGCAGCAGATTGGCCGGAGAAAAATCGCCGGACGACAGCACCCTCTCACTCGGCACCGGGTAGATAATGCCCTCCACGGCCTGCTCCATCTGCGTGAACTCAACCGAGCCCACCGGCATACCTTTTCTCTCGGCCAGCAGGCGTAGGCCCTTGAAGGCAAGCTGGGGTGAGGGTAGGGACCCCGGTGCGGACGCCCGCGCGTCAGCGCTCGCAAGCTCAGCGGCAAAAGATGCCTGGGCGGCAGCCTGGGCGGGGGAGCGCAGGATACTAGCCCAGGTATCAACCCAAGCGGTCAGGGCCCGGTGGGGTGTGGCGTCCGCCCCGGTAGAAAGTAGGAGGTCGCCCAGGCTGACTGTAGGGTTGCCGCTGGCGACGTCCTCAAGAATCAGCAGACGGGCAGCGTCGTCAGCAGCCAACAGGCGGGGGTAGAGCCCCGGTGCGACCTGCTCCAGGGCAGCAAGGCCGTGTTTTTCGCGCAGGTAGCCAAAACCGCCAGAGTTGCGGGCTGAGTCTTTGCGGCGAAAATACTTGAGCACACAGCTCGCCCCGCGATGACCCCGCACCCGAACCACCACCGACCGCATCCCGCTCGACAGAACCTCGGCATCAGTAACCTGAACGCCGGTCAGTTCCACAGACCGCTCTAAAAGCCCGGCCAGCAGACGCAAAAAAGCGGGGGAATCGACGGGCTGCTCCACCGCGCTAGGGGAGTAGGCACTCGCAGCCTGGGCGGCACGTGATGCAAAGAATGAGGGAGAAGGGCGAACCGGCATAGAGCCCAGAATAGCAACCTAGTAGACTATACGGGTGAGTATTGACGTGAACACCGACAAGCCCGTGGCAGCACCCAAAACCCGCACCTACGAGGTGCGTACCTTCGGCTGCCAGATGAACGTACACGATTCAGAGCGCATGAGCGGCCTGCTTGAAGCATCAGGCTACGTGCCCGCAGAAGAGGGAACCACCCCCGACCTGGTCGTTTTCAACACCTGTGCCGTGCGCGAAAACGCCGATAATAAGCTCTACGGTAACCTGGGTCAGCTCGCCCCGGTCAAGCGTGAGAACGAGGGCATGCAGATTGCCGTGGGCGGCTGCCTGGCGCAGAAGGACCAGGACGTCATTCTGAAGAAGGCCCCCTGGGTTGACGTGGTTTTCGGTACCCACAACATTGGCTCCCTGCCTACCCTGCTGGAGCGCGCCCGTCATAACAACGAGGCCCAGGCCGAGTTGCTCGAAGCACTGGAGGTATTCCCCTCCACCCTGCCGACCAAACGTGACCACGTCTACTCCGGCTGGGTCTCTATCTCTGTGGGCTGCAACAACACCTGTACCTTCTGTATCGTGCCCTCCCTGCGCGGTAAGGAAGAAGACCGCCGCCCCGGCGAGATTCTGGCAGAAGTGCAGGCCCTGGTGGACGACGGCGCTATCGAAGTGACCCTGCTGGGTCAGAACGTCAACTCCTACGGTGTGGGCTTTGGCGACCGCCAGGCATTTTCGAAGCTGCTGCGAGCCTGCGGCGAGATCGAGGGGCTGGAGCGCGTCCGTTTTACCTCCCCCCACCCGGCCATGTTCACCGACGACGTCATCGACGCTATGGCCGAAACCCCCAACGTCATGCCCGTACTGCACATGCCCCTGCAGTCCGGCTCTGACAAGGTGCTCAAAGACATGAAGCGATCCTACCGCTCCAAGAAGTTCCTGGGCATTCTGGAGAAGGTGCGCGAGCGCATCCCCGATGCCGTCATCACCACCGACATTATTGTCGGCTTCCCCGGCGAAACCGAAGAGGACTTCCAGGAGACCCTGCGCGTGGTCGAAGAGTCGCGTTTCTCGTCCGCTTTTACCTTCCAGTACTCGATTCGCCCCGGCACTCCGGCAGCGACCATGCCCAACCAGGTGCCCAAGGCTGTGGTGCAGGAACGCTACGAGCGTCTGATCGCCCTACAGGACCGCATTGCCGGTGAAGAAAACCGTAAGCAGCTGGGTAAGACCGTTGAGCTGATGGTTACCGCAGAGTCAGGGCGTAAGGCCGAAGAAACCGGCCGCCTGTCGGGCCGCGCCCGCGACCAGCGCCTGGTGCACTTCACCGTGCCCGAAGGCTGCGAGGTGCCCCGCCCCGGCGACCTGGTGACCCTGCCCATCACCGAGGCCGGCTCCTTCCACCTGATTTCTGACCCCACCGCTGACCAGTACTCGGTGCGCCGCTCCCGCGCAGGCGACGCCTGGGACCGCGCCCAGGCCGACTCCTGCGGTACCGGTACCACCCAGGTGCCCGGTACCCCGGTTTCCCTGGGCTTCCCCACCTTCAAGCCCGCCCTCTAACCCATGACAGAGAAGGACGCCGCCAGCAGCTCCCTGCCCATCATCGCCGTGGTGGGCCCCACCGGCTCAGGTAAAAGCGCCCTCGCTATCGAGCTGGCACGAGCATTGGGCGGGGAGTGCATCAATGCCGATTCCATGCAGTTCTACCGGGGTATGGATATCGGCACCGCCAAAGTTACTGCCGAAGAAATGCAGGGGGTTCCCCACCACCTGCTCGACACCCTCGATGTCACGGAGGAAGCCTCGGTCGCTACCTTCCAGTCCCAGGCCCGGCAGATTTTTGATGAGATTCGCGCTCGCGGGAACTACCCGATTCTGGTCGGTGGATCCGGTCTGTATGTGCGCGCTGCCCTGGACGTTTTGGAATTTCCCGAAACCGACCCGGCGGTGCGGGCTCGGCTGGAAGCTGAGCTGGCGGCGTCCGGCCCCGGCCCCCTACTGGAGCGCCTGCGCGCGGTTGACCCTGAATCAGCTGAGCGGGTGAAGGACGACCGCCGCCTGGTGCGCGCTCTGGAGGTCTTTGAGGTGACCGGTCGCCCCTTCTCGTCCTTCATGCCCACCCGCACCTACCACCAGCCTGCCCTGCAAATTGGTCTCAACGGCGACCGCGCCCAGCTACACCAGCGGCTGCACCAGAGGGTAGTTGCCATGGAAGAAGCCGGGCTGCTGGCCGAGGTAGAAGCCCTCGAAGCCAGGGGACTGCGCCGGGGCAAAACCGCCCCGGCGGCTATCGGCTACCGGGAATTTCTCAAGGTTCTGGACGCCTCCCGCGGCTTGCTGCCTGCCGGTGAGGAATATTCTGTCGCCCAGGCAGTTGAAGATACCGTCACCGCCACCCGCCAGTTCGCCCGCCGCCAGCTCACCTGGTTCAGGGCAGATGAGCGGGTGCACTGGCTTGACTGGTCCAGCCCCGATCTGCTCACCGAGGCCCTGGCGATCATCAAGGGCCACCAGGCACTAGACTAAGAAGAAAAAGCGCCCCACAACGGAAAGGCAAAACCCGTGGCAACCCACACCGTAGAAACCCCCGTCTGGGGCGATTTGACCGGCAAGACCCTCACCAAGGGGCAGGCAACCGGTAACGACTTCATCTTCGTCACCGACCCCGAAGCTAGGCTCGACCTGCCGGCTGAGCTCATTGCCAAGGTGACCGATCGCCACTTCGGCATCGGCGCCGACGGCTTTATCCGCGCGGTCAAGACCGAGCACCTGGATTTTGCCTCCCACCTGCTGGAAGAGGCTCCCGACGCTATCTGGTTCATGGACTACCGCAACGGCGACGGCTCGATCGCTGAGATGTGCGGTAACGGGGTGCGCGCCTTTGTTGACTACCTGCTGACCGAGAAGCTGGTTGAGCTCGAAGAGGGCGGACGCCTGCTCATCGCCACCCGCGCCGGCATCAAGGCCGTGGGCCGCACCGAAGACGGCTACGCCATCGACATGGGCCCCTGGGGCTTCATCAACGGTGACATGGCCCGCGATAACGGCACCGACGCCCAGGTGACCACCAAGGGCCTGCGCACTCCCCGCGGGGCCCTGTCCATCACCATGGGCAACCCCCATACCGTCGTCATGCTGGGCACCGACGGAAAACTTGACGGGCTGAACCTGCACGAAGCCCCCAAGGTTTCACCCAACCCGCCTGAAGGCACCAACGTAGAGTTCGTTGTACCCGAAGAAATCTCAGCAGAGGACGGCGACCCCGCCACCGAAAACATCGGTTCCATCCGCATGCGCGTACACGAACGCGGCGTCGGCGAAACCCTCTCCTGCGGTACCGGCGCCTGCGCAGCTGCCGCCGCCACCCGCTTCTGGGGAGGGGAAGACGCCCCCGACGAGTGGCTGGTGCGCGTACCCGGCGGCACCCTGGCCGTCACCTTCGTTCTGGGCCCTGACAACCTCGAACACGTCGTCCTGGCCGGCCCTGCCGCTATGACCGGTAAGGTACTGCTGGGCTAAATGACTGAAAACGTAGAAAACAACCGGGAGCTCTGGAACGAGATCTACTTAGAGCGGGAACAGATGTGGTCGGGCAAGCCCAACGCCTCACTCGTTACCCTGATTGGAGACCGCGCTCCCGGCTCCGTCCTTGATCTCGGCTGCGGCGAAGGCGGGGACGTGCTCTGGCTGGCAGCCCGCGGCTGGCAGGCTACCGGCATCGATATTTCGGACGTCGCAGTGGGGCGCGCTCGCGCCCGCGCGGCAGCCGAAGGGTTGGACGCCAGCTTTATCGACGCTGATCTCACCGACTGGTCTACCGACCAGCGTTTTGACCTGATTGTCACTAGCTTCTTGCAGTCTTACGCTGACTTTGACCGCCTGCCCCTGCTTGCAGCGGCCCTGGACCTGCTGAAACCCGGTGGGGAGCTCATATCGGTAGCGCACGCAGGCGCTCCCTCCTTCGCTGACCCCGAGGACGCCCGTAAACACAAGGCCCGCATGGTCAAGGCAGCAGAAGAGGCCCGAGCTCTTACCCAGGGCCGGGATGATATTGAAATCGTACTGGCCGAAGAATGGATTCGGGATATCACCTCACCCGAGGGTGAGCCCGCAACCATTCCAGATGCCGCGATGGTGCTACGCCGGGCGGTGCACCTCTAGGATGCGGAAGCCCTTCGAGGTAGCGTAGCGGGCTACGTCTAGGTCGGGGAAAGTCTCAGCCAGCCACTTCTGTAGGGAGTCTGAGCCCAGGTTTTTCTGCACGACCAGGTAGGCGGTGCCGCCGGGAGCCAGGCGGGGGAGCCAGGTGTGCATGATGCCGTGTAGGACGTCCTTGCCCACGCGGATAGGCGGATTAGACCAGATGGTGTCGAAGGTCAGGGACTCATCGAGGGCCTCGGGCGCAGATACCGTCACGTTGGTGAGACCCAGGTGCTCAGCGTTCATCTCGGTGAGCTGGGCGGAGCGGGAGTTCACCTCGACCCCGTAGACCTCAGCATCAGGCGCTGCCATCGCCAGGGTCAGGGTAATCGGGCCCCACCCGCACCCGATATCGAGCATGCGCGCCCCCTGCGGGGCGGGGGCCTCATCGAGGAGAATACGGGTTCCCTTATCAACCCCACCCGGGCTAAAGATGCCTGAAGCGGTCAGAACCTGCACCCGGCGTCCGCCCAGCTCAACAGTCACAGGCTGGGGCGAAAAATCGCCGGTGGGGTTTTCAGAAAAATAGTGCGCGCTACTCATAGACGTTCATTCTACGCTAAGCCCCTGCCCTTACCGGCCCGGAAAAGCTAGAATAGAAGGACGCCTCAACCCACCTCGAAAGGTACTATGACCGAGACTTCAACCCCCAGCAATGACCCCAATCTTCCCTCAGATGAACAGCTGAGACGTACAGTAGACCGCGTGCTGGGGCGGGCTCAGGCCAACGGTAGCGTGCTCGATGAAAGGGCCCGCGAACTCTCTGATAACCAGCGCGAACACTCTGAATACGATGGTGACCAGCAGGACCTTGAAGAGCGTCGAGCACTGCGCCGTGTAGCCGGTCTATCAACCGAGCTTGACGACGTTACCGAGGTCGAATACCGCCAGCTGCGCCTAGAACGCGTTGTGCTGGCAGGCGTCTGGTCAGAGGGCACTCTGGAAGAAGCCGAGAATTCCCTGCGTGAGCTGGCGGCTCTGGCTGAGACCGCCGGTTCTGAGGTTCTGGACGGCCTGGTGCAGCGTCGTCTGAAGCCCGACCCGGGTACCTACCTGGGCTCCGGCAAGGTGCTGGAACTCAAAGATATCGTTGAGGCGTCCGGCGCCGATACCGTGATTGTGGACGCCGAGCTAGCCCCCTCCCAGCGCCGAGCCATTGAAGATATCGTCAAGGTCAAGGTCATTGACCGAACCGCCCTGATTCTCGATATCTTCGCGCAGCACGCTAAGTCGCGTGAAGGTAAGGCCCAGGTTGAGCTGGCCCAGCTCGAATACATGCTGCCGCGTCTGCGCGGTTGGGGTGCCTCTCTGTCTCGTCAGGCTGGTGGCCGTGCCGCCGGTGGTGAAGGCATCGGTTCCCGCGGCCCCGGTGAAACCAAAATTGAAATGGACCGCCGCCGCCTACGCGCCCGCATGGCCAAGCTCAAGCGAGAGATTGCGGCCATGGCTCCTGCCCGTGAAACCAAGCGCCTGAACCGCAAGCGTAACCGGGTGCCGTCCGTAGCTATTGCCGGTTACACCAACGCCGGTAAGTCCTCCCTGCTCAACCGCCTCACCGACGCCGGCGTGCTGGTCGAGAACGCCCTCTTTGCGACCCTCGACCCCACCGTGCGCAAGGCCCAGACTCCGGACGGCGTGGGCTACACCCTGTCTGACACCGTCGGCTTCGTGCGCGCCCTGCCCACCCAGCTGGTGGAGGCCTTCCGCTCTACCCTAGAAGAGGTCGCGGACGCCGACGTCATCGTGCACGTTGTGGACGTCTCCCACCCCGACCCCGAGGGGCAGATTCACTCCGTCCGCCAGGTGATTACCGAGGTCGACGCCCAAAATATCCCCGAAATCATCGTGCTCAACAAGGCAGATGCGGCCGACCCCTTCGTCATTGAGCGTCTACGGCAGAAGGAACTCAACCACGTTGTGGTCTCGGCCCGTACCGGTGAGGGTATCGAGGAACTACAGCAGAAGATTGCGGACACCATTCCCCGCCCCTCGATTGAGCTCAACATGCTGGTGCCCTACTCAGCAGGCAGCGTCGTCTCCCGCCTGCACGAATGGGACGCTGAAATCCTGCGTACCGCCTTTGTCTCTGACGGCACCTACGTGCAGGCCCTAGTACGTGATGAGGTAGCCTCTGACCTGGCTGAGTACGTTTTGGAAGAAGACCTGCTCGAGGTTCTGCAACCTGAAATCGATGAAGCTATCGCCTCTGGGGCGGTTGAAACTCAGCGCGCATGAAGGAACACGTCACCGCACCCACCGGTCAGGAGCTAGAAACCCTGCCCGGTGCCCAGCCCGTCCTGCACCTCTTGGACACCGTGGTGGAACGCTCCGGTGGCCAGATGCGCGATGGTCAGCGCACCATGGCGGCCCACGTTGCCCGCGCCCTGGAGACTGAAAAGCACCTGCTGGTGCAGGCAGGTACCGGCACCGGTAAGTCCCTGGGCTACCTGGTGCCCGCTATCTATGCCGCCCAGACCGCCGAAAAGCCCATCGTGGTGGCAACCGCAACCCTGGCCCTGCAATCCCAGATCGTTAACAGAGACATTCCTCGCCTGCTGGAATCACTGGGAGATGAGCCCGAACACGAAACCGATGTAGCCATCCTCAAGGGCCGCAACAACTATGTCTGCCTGCACAAGCTGGAAGGTGGCTACCCCGAGGACGACGGTGACGCCCTCTTCGACATGGACGCTACCACCGGCTCCACCGGCCCCGCCGGAAAACTGGGGGAAGAAGTTGTGCGCCTTCGCGAATGGGCACAGACCACCGACACCGGCGACCGTGACGAGCTGCTGCCAGGCGTCAGCGATAAGGCATGGCGGCAGGTAGCCGTCACAGCCTCAGAATGCCTGGGCAAAAAATGCCCCCTGATCGAAGAATGTTTCAGCGAGATGGCCCGAACCAGGGCTGCTGAATCAGATATCGTCATTACCAACCACGCCCTTCTCGCCATCAACGCCTTTGAGGGTGCTGCGGTGCTACCCGACCACGACATCGCCATCATCGACGAGGCCCACGAACTGGCTGACCGCGTCACCGGCGCCGTCACCGGGGCACTCTCTCCTGCTGCTATTACCAAGGTTGCCCGCAGCCTCAAACGGCACACGGACGCCGACCACAAGGCACTAGAACAGGCAGCGCTGGCCCTTGACGACTCTCTCAATGGGGTACCCGCCGAGATGATGCCCAAGGGCTTGCCTGACCGGGTTGCCGCTGCCATGGAACGCGTGCGCGATGCGGCGCGTCAGGCCCTCACCGATACGAAGAGCGGGGACAAGGACGGCGACGCTGGCCGCCAGATGGCGCGTGCCGCCTTGACAGAGGTGCACGAAACCTCAGAAAAGATGCTGACCGCTGACCCGCTCTATCAGGTTATCTGGGTTTCTCGTACCGGCTCCTGGGAGCCCGGTAGGGGGTATGTGGCGGCAGCTGACGATGACCCCGCCACCCTGAACATTGCCCCTATCTCAGTTGCCGGTTACCTGCGAGAGGGGCTTTTCGAAAACCGCACCGTGGTGCTGACGTCTGCGACGCTGACGGTGGGAGAAAGTTTTGATGCCGCCGCTGGTGCTCTGGGGCTGATGGGTAAGGACGCTCCGCGCTGGGACGGTATCGACGTGGGCTCACCCTTTAACTACCCCAAGCAGGGCGTGCTGTATCTAGCCTCTGACCTGCCTAAACCTGGGCGGGGAGTTTCGGTAGAGCAGCTGGACCGTATCGTTGAACTCGTGACTGCCTCGGGTGGCGGCGCGCTGGGGCTCTTTTCCTCTAAGCGTGGTGCTGAGCTGGCTGCCGAGTACGTGCGGGAGCGCACCGACCTGAACATTCTTCTGCAGGGGGAGTCGTCTTTGCGTGCCCTGGTGCAGGAGTTCACTGAGGACACCGATTCCTGCCTATTCGGCACCATGAGTCTCTGGCAGGGCGTGGATGTTCCTGGCGACTCCTGCCGCCTGGTCATGATGGACCGTATTCCCTTCCCCCGCCCCGACGATCCGCTGTCGCAGGCGCGCACCCGGGCGGTAGCAGCTGCTGGCGGTAACGGCTTTATGGCTGTGTCTGCCTACCATGCGGCGGTACGCATGGCCCAGGGCGCCGGCCGCCTGGTGCGGTCGGTCGGTGACAGGGGAGTTGTGGCCGTCCTTGACTCCCGCATCGCTACTCAGCGCTACGGCTCTTATCTGGTGAAGTCCCTTCCGCCCTTCTGGACAACAACCCGCAAGGACGTGGTGCTAGGAGCCCTTGAGCGCCTTAGGCAGTCAATCGACTAGTGAGAGGCTAGGTCTTAGAGACTGCGCAGTACGGAGACGACCTTACCCATGATGGTGGCTTTATCGCCCAGAATGGGCTCGTACTGGGTGTTCTGGGGCAGCAACCAGGTGTGACCATCGCGCTGGCGGAAGGTCTTCACGGTGGCCTCGTCGTCGAGCAGGGCCGCGACGATGTCACCGTTCTGGGCGGTGTTCTGGGCACGCACTACGACCCAGTCGCCGTCGCAAATCGCAGCATCGACCATGGAGTCGCCCTTGACTCGCAGCATAAAGAGGTCGCCCTGACCTACGAGCTGGCGGGGGAGCGTCATGACGTCTTCAATTGCCTGCTCAGCGGCAATGGGTGAGCCCGCAGCAATACGGCCCACCAGAGGAACGGTAGCGAGGTTATCGTCGGTCTGCGCGAAGGTAGGCACAATCGGCAGCGTGATGACGCTGGTTTCAGGCTTTACTTCTTCGGGGGAGGTCTCGCCGGTGAGAACCTCAATGGCGCGAGGACGCTTGGGGTCGCGCCTAATATAGCCCATCTCTTCTAGGCGAGAGAGCTGATGGGTAACAGATGAGAGTGAAGCGAGACCAACGAGGTCACCGATTTCACGCATAGACGGCGGGTAGCCGTGCTCATCAATAGCGCTTGAAATGGCGCTCAAAATTTTTTTCTGGCGGGCAGTGAGGGGGCGAGAGCCCTTGTGGTGCGGGCTTGCCGGAGTCTGCGGAGTTCGTTCGCTCACGGTATCTCGTCTCTGTTGGTTCTTAAAATGTCAGCCACCCGGTGTTCACTATCAAGTGGTCTTCTAAGACTATGTCAAGCAAACAGGTTATTCAAACATTTGTTCTAATTTTTCTCGACTATGTTCGATTTTTCTGATAGAACATAGATACGAAGAATTTTTAGAACAAAGATTCGACTATTGGTTGAATGTTTGAGCGTGAATCAGGAGAAAGACTTATGAGCACCATCGCCTTGCCCGAGTTTATGGCTCGTACTTCTTTGAAGAAGCCCCTTGATCAGGCTGCTACTTTTACCGTCCGTCAGCACCCGCAGGTGCCCGCATCGGCCGGGGCACTGCGGCAACCCCAGTACCGCATTCGTTTTGCGGCACCTGTGTCTGCGCGTCCCGCACCTGTAGCTCCCTTGCGGAATCTGCCTTCCCACCCTGCTGCTTCTACCCCGGCTCAGCGGCCTAGCGCGGTAGTAGAACCGTCTCAGAAAGCGAAGACGGGGCGTGGGAAAATCCGTTTGACCCGCCGGGGGCGCCTGGTTTTTAGGGGCCTGCCTCTACTCACCCTCGTGGCTCTTGTGGTTCTCGGTGCCCTGACTTTCCTTGCACCCGGCGAAGCTAAGAGTGCCACTGTCGAACCTGTTGTTCCGGTTAGCCAAACGGTCACCGTTGTGCACGGCGATACTCTCTGGACCATCGCAGCAGATGTGGCACCCGGTGAAGATAATCGCGATGTCATCAATCGCATCATGCAGATTAACGACCTCACCAGCGCACAGCTGGTTCCCGGTCAGGTTCTTGAGGTGCCTGTCTACACTCAGTCACAGTAAGAAAAAGAGCGGTGCCCTATGCCAGACTGCGAAACAAGAATGCAGCGTACGGGGCTAGGTCGCTACACTAGGGGAGTGACCGAAACTACCACAGCACTCGAAGCCCTGCCCCTGCGCGAAGATTTGCGGGGCCGTTCACCCTACGGCGCACCCATGATTGATGTTCCGGTAACCCTCAACGTTAACGAGAACACCCACCCCATGCCGCAAGAAGTTATCGATGCCATCACGCGCGATGTAGCAGAGGCCGCCGTAACCCTGAATCGCTACCCCGACCGCGAGTTCGATACCCTCAGAGCGGAACTCGCAGACTACCTGGGGCACGGTCTGACCCCCGAAAACATCTGGGCAGCTAACGGCTCCAATGAGATTCTCCAGCAACTCATGCAGGTCTTTGGTGGCCCCGGGCGCTCGGTCATGAGCTTCGTGCCCACCTACTCTATGTACCCCCTGCTGGCAGACGGCACCAATACCGCTTTCATCGCGGGTACCCGCGCAGCCGACTACTCCCTCACCGCAGCTTCAGCAGTTGAACAGATTGAAGAGCACAAGCCTTCTATCGTTATTCTCTGCTCACCCAATAACCCCACCGGCACCGGCCTGGGGCTAGACGTTATCGAAGCGGTCTACGACGCGGTGGCAGCCTACAACGGTATCGTCGTGGTCGATGAGGCCTACGCAGAGTTTGCCCAAGACCGCACCCAGAATGCTCTCACCCTACTTCCCGGCCACCCCAACCTGGTTGTCTCCCGCACCATGAGCAAGGCCTTCGCACTTGCAGGTGCCCGCCTGGGCTACTTTGCAGCAGATCCCGCTGTTGCCGATGCCGTCCGTCTGGTTCGCCTGCCCTACCACCTCTCAGCCGTCACCCAGGCAACCGCGATTGCAGCCCTGCGCCACCGCACCCAGCTGCTGGCTAACGTCGACGACATCCGCGCCCAGCGCGACCGCATCGTGGAGCACCTCACCGGCCTGGGGCTAGAACCGGCTGTATCGGATTCCAACTTTGTGTTCTTCGGCGGGCTCAAGGACGAAAAAGCTGCCTGGAACTACCTGCTAGAACGCGGCGTCCTGGTACGCGATAACGGAATCCCCGGCTACCTGCGCGTCACCGCCGGAACCGAAGCCGAGACCAGCGCCTTCTTAGACCACCTCACTGACTACGTGCAGACTTTCGAGCGCTAAGCGCAGCACGTAGCCCCATCAACATCGGCAGACACCTTAGAAAAAGAGACAGACATGGCAGTACCAACCGAATCATCCACCGGCATCGGCCCCCGCATTGCAAAGATGGAGCGCACCACCAGCGAGTCCTCCGTCAGCGTCGAAATCAACCTGGACGGCACCGGCGTCTCTGACATCGACACCGGCGTTCCCTTCTATGACCACATGCTGACCGCTCTCTCCAAGCACTCCCTGATTGATATGACCATCAAGTGCTCCGGCGATACCCACATCGATGTGCACCACACCGTTGAAGACACCGGCATCGTGCTCGGTGAGGTTCTCCGTCAGGCCCTGGGTGATAAGGCCGGTATCCGCCGTTTTGGCACAGCCACCGTGCCCCTCGATGAAGCACTTGCCTCAGCCGTCGTCGATATTTCAGGCCGCCCCTACCTGGTACACACCGGCGAACCCGAAGGCTTCGAATACCACCTCATCGGCGGGCACTTCACCGGATCAATGGTGCGCCACGTCTTTGAGGCCTTTGCCTACCACGCCGGTATTTGCCTGCACATCACCCTGCTGGGCGGGCGCGACCCCCACCATATTGCCGAAGCCCAGTTCAAGGCCCTGGCCCGTGCCCTGCGTCAGGCGGTAGAGCCCGACCCCCGCCACGCCGGCATCCCCTCCACCAAGGGAGCCCTCTAATGACTGAAACCCGTCAACCGACCGTCACCGTTCTCGATTACGGGGCAGGGAACGTGCGCTCAGCCGTCCGCGCCCTTGAAGAAGCCGGCGCCCGAGTGGTGCTGTCCCGCAAGGAGTCAGACGTTCTGGGTGCCGATGGCCTAGTTGTGCCCGGCGTGGGCGCTTTCAAGGCCGTCATGGACGGCCTGAAAGAAGCAGATGCTATCCGCATGATTGGCAGGCGCGTTGCGGGCGGACGCCCCGTACTTGGCATCTGCGTAGGCCTACAGGTCATGTTCGAAAAAGGCGTTGAGCACGGAGTTGAAGCCGACGGCCTGGGCGAGTGGCCCGGCACCGTCGAAAAGCTCAAAGCCGAGGTCGTGCCCCACATGGGGTGGAATACCGTCCGCGCACCTGAAGGGTCCACGCTCTTTGCCGGTGTTGAGAACGAACGCTTCTACTTTGTGCACTCCTACGGGGTGCAAGAATGGACCTTCGACCAGAACAACGAAGCCATGCTGCCGCCCCAGGTCACCTGGGCTAACCACGGTGGCGACTTCATCGCGGCGGTCGAAAACGGGCCCCTAGCTGCCACCCAGTTCCACCCCGAAAAGTCGGGTGAGGCCGGCATCCGCCTGCTCAAGAACTGGATCAATTCCCTGCCCGTAACCGGGCGTCTAGACGGGGCGAAGTAGGGTATGTCAGCTACAACGTCCGGGCTACTGCTCATGACCGTAGGCATGATGTTCATCGGCGGAGCCTACTCCTTTTACAAACAAAAAATTACCTGGGTGGCCCAGCTTGTACTGCTGCTGGTGGGCCTAGCCTTTGCCGGGTACGGCCTGTACGTCGTGATGAACTACAGCTAGCCCGCCGCCCCTAGACCTAGATTTTTACCGTCCTACTCCCAAGGAGAGAACAATGACTGATCGTCTCGAACTGCTGCCCGCGGTCGACGTAGCCAACGGCCAGGCCGTGCGCCTGGTGCAGGGCGAAGCTGGATCTGAAACCAACTACGGTTCCCCCGTCGAAGCTGCCCTAGAGTGGCAGAACGCCGGTGCTGAGTGGCTGCACCTGGTCGACCTCGACGCTGCCTTTGGCCGCGGCGACAACATCGAGATTCTGACCGAGGTAGCTCAGGAACTTTCCATCAAGATTGAGATGTCGGGCGGCATCCGCGACGACGAATCCCTGGAACGGGCCCTGTCGCTCAACCCCGCCCGCATCAACCTGGGCACCGCTGCCCTGGAAAACCCCGAGTGGACTCGCAAGGTGATCGCCGAGCACGGCGATATCATCGCCGTTGGTCTGGATGTACGCGGGGAAACCCTGGCAGCCCGTGGCTGGACCAAGGAAGGCGGCAACCTCTGGGAGGTTCTCGACCGCCTGAACGACGACGGCTGCGCCCGCTACGTCGTCACCGATGTCACCAAGGACGGCACCCTGCAGGGACCTAACCTGGAACTTTTACGCAAGGTCGCAGAGCGCACCGACAAGCCCGTGGTTGCCTCCGGCGGTATCGCCACCCTCGATGACATCGCAGCCCTGCGTACCATGGTTCCCCACGGCGTTGAAGGCGCCATCACCGGTAAGGCCCTCTACGCCGGTAAGTTCACCCTGGCCCAGGCCCTCGACGTTGCAGGTCGCCCCTAGTGACCGACTTTTCAGATCGCGTGCACCGCGCCCACACCCACGGGCACGGCAACCCCGGTAACCCCAGCGCACCCCGCCGGGAGCTACCTGCGCATATCGCTGCCCAGCTGGCGTCCGCCGGCCAAAAAACCGATACCGGCGGGCAGCCCTGGGAAGGGCGCAACCTGGGGGAAGGCACCAGCCACACCCACCAGTTCCCCGGCGACGACGGAAAAACTGACCCCGCCCTGCTCAAGGTTCTTGAGGCTTTCAAAGCCGGTGAGGTCGATGAGGTTGCCGTGGTTGACGCCCTACGCTCGGTGCGTATTTTCGCACCCGTGGTGGCTCAACTGTCGCAGGCAGAAATTACCGAGCAGGGGCTAGTCTCAGACAAAGAATCGGATATGGCCCTGGTGAGTATTCAAGCTCCGGACGGACGCCGTGCCCTGCCGGTCTTCACCAACGTGGACGCGCTTACCGCCTGGCACGACCTAGCCCGCCCGGTTGCCGCTGACATGCGTAAAACCGCCCTGTCAGCCGTAGAAGATGATAACCAGCTCATCGTGGTAGACCCGGGCGCTGACCTCACCTTCGTCGTGCGCCGCCCCGCTTTCTGGGCAATCGCCAAGGGAGAAGAATGGGTGCCCTCCTACCGCAACCCCCGGGTCGCCGAAGAGCTCAGCAACATTGCAGCGCCCCTGTCTGCTGTGGTTGCGGTTGAAGCAGGCCCCGGCACCGGTGTGTACTCGCAGACCGCGAGCGGACGCGTACTGGCAGGTGGTGGGCACGGGCCAGAGCTGAAAATCATGCTCAAACTCCGCCCCGGCCTCACCCAGGAACAGGTCAACCAGACCGTGCAGACCTTCCAGCAGGGGCTCGCCCTCAACCAGGTCATTGCCGAGCAGGCTGACTCGGTGCAGATCGCCTTGGCATCAGCCTAGAAAACCGGCCCGGTGAACTTTTCGCCGGGCCCCTTGCCGGGGGCGTCCGGGTAGGGGGAAGCCTCACGGAAGGCCAGCTGGAGGGAACGCAGGCCGTCACGCAGGGGAGCGGCGTGCTGAGAACCGATCTCGGGCGCCGCAGCGGTAACGAAACCTGCCAGGGCGGTAATCAGCTTGCGGGCCTCATCAAGATCTTTGAGGTCTTCGGCGTTCTCTTCAGCAGCCAGACCGCACTTGACGGCAGCGGCGCTCATCAGGTGAACAGCAGCGGTTGTAATGACCTCAACGGCAGGAACCTCAGCGATATCGCGCATCTGGGCGTTAACTTCTTCAACCTGCTCGGCAGTCAGACCATCGGGCAGCGCCTCGCCCTGCTCAGCGGAATCTTCAAAACGGTAGCTAGTTTCGTTGCTCATGGTTACTAGAATCTCACACCAACCCCACCGAGCGTGAATCGCCCGTCATACTCAACCCGACCACCGGCGTCCGCCCCAAGAAAAACAGCCAAAACCCTTGAAAAACCGCCCCTAACCCAGTAATGTTAAGAGCTGTTTGCAAGTGGAACTTAAGTTCCCACCCGCTGCCGCCAACTCTGGCGACCGGGTCAGACCCAGGGGTCCGCAAGGGAAACCTTCGAAGGCTCATGGCGCCGACTACCGGCGTCCGCACCTTTACCCTGGGTAGGTAACCTAAGCCTCCGCTTGCCAAGCCGCAACCGGGGGCTTTTTTCAACCCCCACAGAAATTCACGGGGACACCCCCACCACAAGCAACAGGAGCTTTGTCATTAGCGATCCACGCATCAACGACCGCATTCGCGTTCCGGAAGTTCGACTCGTCGGCCCCGGCGGTGAACAGGTCGGTATTGTCCGCGTAGAAGATGCACTGCGTCTTGCTCAGGAATCTGACCTCGACCTGGTTGAGGTTGCTCCCAACGCTAAGCCGCCTGTGTGCAAGCTTATGGACTTCGGCAAGTACAAGTACGAAGCCGCAGTCAAGGCACGTGAATCTCGAAAGAAGCAGGTCAACGCTTCTTTGAAGGAAATCCGTTTCCGCCTCAAAATTGACACCCATGACTACGAAACCAAGGTAGGGCACGCACGTCGTTTCCTCGCCGGCGGTGACAAGGTCAAGGCTATGATTCAGTTCCGTGGTCGTGAACAGCAGCGCCCCGAGATGGGTGTGCGTCTGCTTGAACGCATGGCAAACGACCTCACCGAGGTTGGCACCGTAGAGTCCAACCCCCGCGTTGACGGTCGCAACATGGTAATGGTTCTCGCTCCGCTCCGCGGCAAGCAGGAAGCCCGCCGTGAAAGCCAGAAGTCAGGTGGCCGCAAGGGTCGCGAACGCGTCAACACCACTGAGGCAACCCCTGTAACTAACTCCCTGGCAGATGCAATGCCCGAGGAGCTCAAGGCACAGGCGTCAGCCGAATAGGAGCTGTTTAGACAACCAGGCGCGAGCTCGTGTAGGGTTTCGTGCTTGGTCGTCGTTCGCTCTGCCGCTGTTCTTTATTGAAAGATAAGGGCACCGGTGGGCGGGCAGAACACCCTTAAAACTTCCCCGCCCACCGGGGACGTTGAGTTTTTCAGTTCCTCACCCCGTAACCGGGGCGAGGGTAGAACGTAAGGAGAATCGGCTCATGCCGAAGCAGAAGACCCACTCTGGTGCTAAGAAGCGCTTCAAGCTCACCGGTACTGGCAAGGTTAAGCGCCAGCAGGCCAACCGCCGCCACTACCTGGAGCACAAGTCATCCCGTCTGACCCGTCGTCTGGCTTCTGACCAGATCGTAACCGGCGGTCAGGCTAAGGTCATCAAGAAGATGCTGGGCAAGTAAGCTCCTTCTTTTTGAAGCTTCGCCCCGAAAGGGCGCACCAAAAGTAGATATTTTCTCTCCTGCACCAGCGCTAGAGTTTTAGCTGGGTAGGACATAGACGTTAGGAGACACACGTGGCACGTGTGAAGCGCGCGGTTAACGCGCACAAGAAGCGCCGAGTAATCCTTGATCGTGCATCAGGCTACCGTGGCCAGCGTTCACGCCTTTACCGTAAGGCTAAGGAACAGGTCACTCACTCACTGGTATACAGCTACGACCACCGTCGTAAGAAGAAGGGCGACTTCCGTCGTCTGTGGATCCAGCGTATCAACGCAGCTGCACGCGCTGAGGGCCTGACCTACAACCGCTTCATCCAGGGCCTGAAGGCTGCTGAGGTTGAGGTTGACCGTCGTATGCTGGCTGAGCTGGCTGTTAACGAGCCTGCTGCTTTCTCAGCTCTGGTTGAAATCGCTAAGAACAACCTGCCTGAGGACACTTCAGCTCCCAAGGCTGCCTAAGTCTTTTTAGGTTTGTCTTGCCCCACCTAAGTGGTGGGGCGCGGACGCCGCCTCCCGCTTTCCTGCCTCTGAGCAGGGGAGTGAGGGGCGGCGTCCTTTTATTATTGCGGTAAATGGTGGGGCTGGAGCGTCGGGCACACAGCGAACGCCCACCAGATTCTCGCAGCGTCTACGCCTATGATGGGCGCAGCGAGAGTCTGGTGGGCAGTCAGATTTTGCATGCGGACGTCCGTGAGCGCGAGACGCGGCTCACGCCAGTCCATGGTTTCCAGGGGCGCCTGAAACCGGTGCAGGTAAGCCCACCCCGCTATTGTCCGTGGGCGGACGACGGCGGGGTGGGCTAGACACCGGAATTAGTACTCAAAAGAGGTCTGAATGGCTACCTGTATTGAGCAGGATGAGAACCAGCTGACCTTCAAGGCGTTCATATATAAGTAGCCAGTCTGGTTCGATATGGCACTCGCGAGTATCGGCGTAGTTTCCAGTGAGCGCGTGGTCTTTATGTTTTGCGCTGAGTTGCTTGCCCTCGGCGAGAGCCTCAACAATATCCGTGAGTTTCTGGAGGTCTTTTCCACGCTTTTTAGCGGTTTTTAGGCCTTTTTTGAAAGCATTGGTAGTGATGATTTCGTATCTCATAGTTCGTTAATGAGAGTTTTGAACTCCTCGATTGACCTAATCCGGGGAGTGTTTGGGTCCTGGGCGAGCCGACGTCCTTCTTCGATGGCCGCAATGGTTGTCGCATTGGGGTAGGGGCGCCCAACGGTGAAAGGTATTCTTCCTTCGCGAAGGGCCTGCTTCATGAACATGTTGATTGCTGTAGACATGTTTAGACCTAGCTCGTTGAAGAGTTCCTCTGCCTGGCGTTTAGTCTCCTCGTCGGTTCTAACGCTAATAGTGGTGCTCATAGTCGCTCCTTTCTTGCATTTGTGCGACATAGTTCTACATTAGCAGGGATACATCAATGATTGAAGAGTCATCAGGTTCGAGGAAATAGGTGAGTAAAAAGCAAATACGAGATGATCGAGGCGCTTGGGCCATGGTGTGCTGGGGGCCTGCTTACGCAAAAGCCCACCCTGCTTCCGTCCTGGTGCGGACGGCGGTGGGGTGGGCTTCTGTGCTACCTGAAGTTGCAGGTAGGGTGGGTTTTGCTACTTAACCCAGGTGATGACCTCTTCGGCGGGCTTGCGGGTCTGGGGGTTTTGCAGGACGACGAAGCGCCAGCCCTGAGCGCCGACGGAGCTGGGGGAGAGGCGAGCGGTTTCGAGGATGTAGGTGATGTCGTCGTCGCTGATTTTCTTCTCGGGGTCGAAGAATTTGATGGCGCGGCGGTGCTGGGCGGCGTCGAGGACGAGCTGCTTGATGTCTTGGTTCTGCACGGGCTGTACCTTTCGTGATAGGCAGAGGATTGCTTCAGGGGCAACAAGCGAGAGAGTAGAGTTATTCCGGACTGTAGGTAAAATTGGAAGCTCATTTGCGAGCTAACGATCCCCGTAGTGAGTTCGACAGGCATAAATAATCAGAACGGTACGCCCGTCAAGCTCAGTAACCTCATAAACCAGTCGATGCGTCTGATCAATTCGTCGCGACCATAGCCCAGAGAACTCCCCTCGCAAGGGCTCAGGTTTCCCGATACCAGAGAATGGTCCGTTCCGTGTGATGTCCTTGATGAGGGCATTGATACGTTTGAGAGTCTTTCGATCTTCAGACTGCCAGTAAACATACTGCTCCCAGGCTTCATCTGACCACAGCTTATTCATCAATAAGCTCGCGTTCTGTGAGATTACCTCCCTTAACCTGAGCAACCGACCGGCGCAACATACTCACATTAGCCTCGGAATAAAACGGATCAATCGATACCTCAAAGGGAATCCTCTGCTCCCTAGTCATTTTCTTCGCAAACATCGAAAAGGCAGCAGAAACCGTAATTCCCAGCTCCTGACACAAGACCTCAAGGTCCCTCTTAGTCTGCTCATCCAAACGAACATTCACCACACTAGTAGCCATAACGTCCACCTTTCGTATATTCAATGTGTACTCATTGTATGTCTTACCAGTGGTAACTGGAAAGGGTGCGGCCCATACCTCCTTCTCCTTTCCACCCCACCGCGTCCTTCCCCACAAACCGCTAGAAAGAGGTCTTGCAGGCTGTCCCAATTCGGTGCGCTCTTGCACGGTCGCGCGCTCCCGTCCGTGCACCTCATCGTGAGACAATAGACCCTATGGACTTCAAAGAACGCCTCAGCACCCCCGTCGTCATGGAAAACCCCCAGGCAGACCGTGTCAAAGACATCGCCAAGCTTGCCACCCGGGCAGCCCGCACCAAGACCGGGCACTTCCTGGTCGAGGGACCGCAGGCCGTCCGCGAAGCCCTCAAAGCCCACCAGATCAAGCCCCTGCTCGACGCCGTCTACATCACCGAACGCGCCTTCGACCGCCACCCCGACATCGTTGACCTGCTCGAAGACGTCCACGGCACCCCCACCCCCGAGCCCGGCCGCAAGGTCTTCATGCGCATGGTGACCGAGCCCGTCCTCGCCGCCATGGCCGAATCCGTCAGCCCCCAGGGCATCATCGCCGTCGCCTTCCAGAACGACATCGCCCCCTCCGACATCTGGGGTGAGGGAGCCATCAACCCTAAGCTCATCGCCGTCCTGGCCCGCGTACAAGACCCCGGCAACGCCGGCACCATCCTGCGCGCCGCCGACGCCGCCGGCGCCGACCTCATCGTCACCACCAAGGGTGCAGTTGACCTCTACAACCCCAAGGCAGTGCGCTCCACTGCAGGCTCCCTCTTCCACGTGCCCGTTATCCAGGGCATCGACCTCGAAGACTTCGCCGAAGATGCTAAGGCTCAGGGCATCGGTGTGCTCGCAGCGGACGGCTACGGCCGCGTCTCCCTCGATGACCTCCAGGACGCCGCCTTCGCCCTGCGCAATGGCGTCGAACCGCGCAAGAAGGTTAAGTACGACCTGGCCAAGCCCACCATGTGGCTCTTCGGCAACGAGGCGGCTGGCCTGAGCGACGAAGAAAAAGCTGCCGCCTCCCTGCGCGTGGCTGTTCCCCTGCGCGGGGCCGCCGAGTCGCTGAATGTCGGCATGGCAGCTGGTGTCTGCCTCTTTGCCTCCTCCCTGGCCCAGAACCGAAAGGGTGACTAGTGGGGGAGCAGCCTACTGCCGCCTACCCGGTGCAGGTGGTCGGGGCAGCTATCGTCGATTCTTTGACCAGCCCCACCCGCCTGCTGGTGGGCCAGCGCTCGGCCCCGCCGGCGCTGGCTGGCCTGTGGGAGTTTCCCGGCGGCAAGGTTGAGCCCGGTGAAGCCTGCGAGGACGCCCTGCTGCGCGAACTACGCGAAGAGCTGGGCATCACCGCCCAGCTCGGTACCGAAATCACCGGCCCCCACCCCCAGGGCTGGGTGCTGAACGAGAAGGCCGCTATGCGGGTCTGGTTTGCAGAAATTACGGACGGACGCGCCGCCGCCCTTCAAGACCACGCCGAGTTGCGCTGGGTTCCGCTTGATGCCACGGTGCTGGAGCTGCCCTGGATTCCCGCTGACTTTCCCATCGTTGAGGAGCTGTTGGCGGGCGTCCGCGCCGCTTAAGCTGTAGAGAAGCGTAATAGAGCCTGCCCCCAGCGAGAATGTAAGGTGTCTGACTTTTATCTCCGGTATGATGTGTAGTACGCAACATATCTTTTACATGGAGGTTTAGACATGTCACAGACACCCTACGGAACTAATGATTACTCCGCACCGAACGATACCCAGGCTATGTACATGGGCGGTCAGCCGGGGTTCGGGCAGCAGCCAGTAGCCCCCGACGCTGAGCAGAAGCACAAGCGCTCACAGACCATTCTCTTGGCTACAGCTGTTGTTTACCTGCTGGTGCAGGTGCTGGGCTACGTGCTGACACCCGAAACTATCGACGTGCTCGGCGAGACTGTGCCCACTGACCAAAACCCTGTGACCACTGTGGCGGGAACCGTTATTGGTCTGGCACTTTTTGCCCTAGTGTATTTCCTCATGGCTAAGTACAAAAAGGCCGGTCGAATCACCGGTTATGTTTTTGCCGCTCTGGGTATTCTCGGCGCAGCCTTCTCGGCCATTGGTTCACTCTACATTTCACTGATTGTCGTTGTTCTTTGTATTGTTTGGCTGGTTCTTGCCATCGTTTGGATTGTTGCGGTATCGAATAAGTCCGTTACTTCAATCCTGCGCTAGACCTTGAACTTCTAGCTGTGATGGGCCCTCCGGTTGATCCGGAGGGCCCATTTTTGTGCGCGCTTCACGGTCTTGAATCGTGAGCGGTTGCTCGTTACGCTAAAAGAAAGGAGGCTGATGATTTATGAAAGACAAAGAGAAACAGCAACTGGCTTTTAGCAGGGGAGAAGTGCCCACGGTCATCCGAGTAATGCAGGGCATGTTAGTGCTGTCGGGTATCGCTTACCTGACGCTAACGGTTACTTCCCTTGACATCAGCGGCACACGAGGAATCGTGAGTGCTGTTATTTCAATCGCCCTCACCTCCTTGTTATATATCTGGGTTATCCGCCGCACCGGCACCTGGCAAAAAGCAGGAGCCGCTAATCTGCTCGGGTTTGTCTGTACCGTCATCAGCACCGTGTCGCTTCTTTCACTTATCTGGACTATGCCCTCCGATGTAAATCCGGGAATTATGGCCTGCTTCTTGACGTGGTCTCTAGCCAACCTCACCTGGCTTGGCCTAACCTTCACCCCTGTTGCCCGTGCCTTCTTTGAACGGGTTGATGTTATTCCAGCGCCCTAACTGCCTGCTAGCGGTCATTTACCTGCGGGCAGCGTCCGCTCCTTTCCCATCGAGCGCGAGCTTGCTTCACCTTTTTGCACTAAACTATTGTCTTGATGCCCTGGGTGCGGTAAGCGCCCGAAACCCACATTGTGAAGAGAAGTGCAGATGACTGATTCTTTGCCCGAGGCGCCTGAGAACCCCACACCCTTCCAGGTGCTGGCTAATATTCGCGCCATTCTAGAAAAAGACCCCGAGAACGGTCTGGCGACCGTCCGCGAAGCCTTCACCGCCGAGTTTGAGCGGGCTCAGAAGGAAATCGCCGAGAAGACCGCTGACTTTGAAGAACTCAAGCGTGTGCGCCTGGACTTTACCGGCGAAAAGGCCGGTTTTACTCTGGCCAATAAGCAGATGCGCGATCTGCGCAAGGAGCACAAGGCTGAGGTGGGTAAGCTCATGGGCCAGGTGCGCGGACGCCTGACTAAGGCTCTTGAGGTCCGTAATGCTGAGCTGGAAGAAGAGCGTGACGCCCGTATTCTGGTTGAAGAGGCTGTGGACGTCACTGCCCACACTCCCCGCCGCCGTATTGGCGGCCGCCACCCCATCAGCGTCCTGCAGGAGCAGATGTGCGATATCTTCGTGGGCATGGGCTGGGAGATTGCCGACGGCCCCGAACTTGAGTCAGAGTGGTACAACTTTGATTCGCTGAATTTCAAGCCTGACCACCCGGCGCGTGAACTGCAGGATACCTTCTTCGTGGAGCCTACTAGCGCCCACCTGATGCTGCGCACCCACACCTCACCGGTGCAGATGCGTTCCCTGCTGTCTCGTGACCTGCCCCTGTATGTGGTCTGCCCCGGCCAGGTCTACCGCACCGATGAGCTCGATGCCACTCACACCCCGGTCTTCCACCAGATTGAGGGCCTGGCCGTCGATAAGGGTCTGACCATGGCTGACCTCAAGGGCACCCTGGAGCACATGGCCCGTGCCATGTTCGGCGAGGAGGCAAAGATTCGTCTGCGCCCCAACTACTTCCCCTTCACTGAGCCTTCGGCCGAGCTGGACGTCTGGCACCCGGACGCCAAGGGCGGCCCCCGCTGGATCGAGTGGGGCGGCTGCGGCATGGTCAACCCCAACGTGCTGCGAGCAGCCGGTGTTGACCCCGAAGTTTACTCAGGTTTCGCTTTTGGTATGGGCATCGAACGTACCCTCATGTTCCGCAATGGCGTGCAGGATATGCGCGACATGATTGAAGGCGACGTCCGTTTCTCACAGCAGTTCAAGATGGAGATCTAACCCATGCGCGTACCCCTTTCCTGGCTGCGTGAATACGCACCCGTTCCGGCCGACGCAAGCGCCGAAGATGTTATGGCTACCCTGGTCACAGTTGGCCTTGAAGAAGAAGACGTTCACCGCCCGACCGATGAGCTGACCGGCCCCATCGTGGTGGGTCAGGTGCTCTCGATGGAGCCCGAAACCCACTCCAACGGTAAAACCGTTAACTGGTGCCAGGTGCGCGTTGTGCCCGAGGGGCAGAAGCAGACCCTGACCGGTAAGGGCATTGAAGAGTCCGGCGTGCAGGGCATTATCTGCGGCGCCCACAACTTCAAGCCCGGGGATAAGGTCGTTGTCACCCTGCCCGGCGCTGTACTGCCCGGCGGCTTCGCTATTACCGCCCGCAAGACCTACGGCCACAAGTCAGCCGGTATGATCGCCTCCGTCAAGGAGCTCGGCATCGGTGAAGACCACGGCGGCATTCTGGTGCTCTCCACCCTGGGGCTTGACCCCGAGGTCGGCACCGACGCCATGGACCTGCTGGGCCTCTACGACGAAGCCGCTGAAGTCAACGTAACCCCCGACCGCGGCTACGGCTTCTCCATTCGCGGTATCGCCCGCGAATACTGCCACGCCACCGGTAACGACTTTGATGACTTCGTCCTCGACCTGGCCGCTAAGGCACCCGCTGCCAACGGCGCGGGCCTGCCCGTCACCCTGACCGACTCAGCTCCCATTCACGGTAAGGACGGCGCCACCCGCTTTGTTGCCCGCTCGGTCAGCGGCGTCGACGCAACTGCCCCCGTCCCCACCTGGATGTCCTCCCGCCTGCGCCTGGCGGGCGTCCGCTCTGTCTCCCTGCCGGTTGATATCTCCAACTACGTCATGCTCGAAACCGGCCAGCCCCTGCACTTCTACGATGCAGACAAGCTGACCGGCGGCATCACCGTGCGCCGCGCCGAAGCTGGCGAGAAGCTCACCACCCTGGATGAGAAAGAGCGCGAGCTCAACGTCGAAGACCTGCTAATTACCGACGAGTCCGGCCCCATCGGCCTGGCAGGTGTGATGGGTGGGGCTTCCACCGAGGTCTCTGACTCAACCACCCGTATCGTCATTGAGGCAGCCCGTTTCGACGAGGTCTCCATTGCCCGCACCGCCCGCCGCCACAAGCTCTCCTCTGAGGCATCCAAGCGTTTTGAGCGCGGCGTTGACCCCCAGATTCAGGCCGCTGCCGCCCAGCGCGCCGTTGACCTGCTGGTAGAGCTGGCAGGTGCAACCGTCGATGAGGGCGTGACGGACGCCGGTGGCAGCTTCGAGCCCACTGTCATCTCCCTGCCCACCGACTACACCGCAGGCCGCATTGGCATCGACTACACCGAAGAGCAGATTGTTGGCTCTCTGGAACAGATTGGCGCCAGCGTTGAGGTCGCCGAGGGGGCCTACGAGGTTACCGTGCCCTCATGGCGCACCGACCTGGGCGCCAAGGAAGATTTGACCGAGGAAGTTGCCCGCCTGGTGGGCTACGATAAGATTCCCTCGACCCTGCCCGTGGCCCCTCCCGGTCGCGGTTACACCGTCGAGCAGACCCTGCGCCGCCGGGCTCTGAACGCCCTGGCAGCATCGGGCCTGACCGAGGTCTTTGCCTACCCCTTCGTCTCTGATGAAGACAACAACCTCTGGGCGTCCCCTGTCGCCGGTGAAAAGGTGGATTCTATCCGCCTGGCTAACCCCATCTCGTCCGCCCAGGGCTGGATGCGCCGCTCCCTGCTGCCGGGCCTGACCGAGGTGCTCTCCCGCAACCTCTCCCGCGGCTTCAAGAACCTAGCCATCTACGAGACCGGCTCCGTCTTTATCCCCGGCACCCAGCTGGGGTCAGCCTCCATTCCCGGTCTGGGCGTTAAGCCTGCCGATGAGGTTCTGGCAGATTTGAACGCCGGTATTCCCGACCAGCCCCGCCACATCGCCGGTCTTTTCGCCGGTGCTGAGCACGAGGAAACCCCGGGCATTACCGCCCGTGCCTTTGACTGGCGCGATGCCCTGGACTCCGTCCTGCTGGTAGCCGATGCCGCAGGCGTGAAGCTCACCGTTGCAAACGGCGAACACCAGGCCTTCCACCCGGGCCGCACCGCCGTGCTCAAGAACGCAGCCGGTGAGGTCATCGCCTACGCCGGTGAACTGCACCCCAAGCTGCTGGCCAAGCTGAACCTGCCCGAGCGCACCAGTGCCTTCGAACTCAACTTCACCGCCCTCATCGCCCAGGCAGGCGAGGCAGTGCAGGCCACCGGTATTTCCGGCTACCCGGCAGCCAACCAGGACGTCGCCCTGATTGTGGACGCAGCAATCCCGGCTGCTGACCTTGCCGCAGCCCTGGCTGAGGGCGCCGGTGAACTGCTCGAGGACGTCCGCGTCTTCGACGACTACCGCGGCACCGGCATCGAAGAGGGCAAGAAGTCCCTGGCCTTCGCCCTGCGTTTCCGTGCCACCGACCGCACCCTGACCGCTGACGAGGCCTCCGCGGCCCGTGAAGCAGGTGTTGCCCTGGCTGCCGAACGCTTCGGCGCGGTACAGCGAGCCTAAGGCCCGCACAAACCCCAGATTCGGGTAGAGCCCGGCGGACGCGCGTCCGCCGGGCTCTTTGTCTGCGCAACTGGCCTGCCGGGCAGCCGCTTGAGCGAGGACGGGCAGTTTTCTGGGCGGCGGCGCTGAAAAGGCTGGGCGGTCGGTGAGACAGATAAGCCTTTTGGGAGCTGACGCGGTAGAATGGACTTCCGCCTTTGTATAGGCAATCACCCACAACCTCTGGAGATGCACCGTGAGCGATCAGCGCTACCTCGAAGACCACGACAACTTCGACGAAGATGACCGCACCGACGACTTCTTCACCTTCGCAGAAGAGGAAGAAGACTACGAGGAACCCCGCGGCCCGCTCGGCCCCAAGCTGGCAGCTGCCGGCATCATGATTCTCGCGTCAATCTTCGCGATTATCCTGCTGATTGGCGGTATTCGCACCTTCAACGAGGCCCGCGCTAACGAGGGCTACGAAGGTCGCTCCTGGGTGATGACCGGTACGTTTGAAAAGGTCACTAGCGACTTGCAGGGTGATAACAACGTTGCCATCTACACCGGTATTCTGCCCGATAACACCGCTATGACCGGTAAGACCTTCATCTCTGATATTGCCGACCCGGCACAGGTTAACCCGGGCTCTACCGTGGAGTTCCGCGGCTCCCAGACCGGCACCGTCAGTGCTGACTTCCCCGAGACCGTTGATGCCCTGCTGGTGCAGACTGACGATAGCCACCTGACTGTGGCCCGCACCGGTGAAGAGGGGAGCCTGGTGCCGGTGACCGAAGATACCGTTGCATCGCAGAAGCGCAGCGCCATGCTGCGTCTTGCCGGTGCGATTCTGGTCTTTGGCGCCGGTGTCGCCGGTACCTTCATGATGATCCGCAAGCGCAAGAACACCGAGATGCTCGACTAGGTTGAGCTGGTCCCCCTCACCTTCAACACCAAGGGGACCGCATTTTTAAAAAGGGACCGCACATTATGCGGTCCCTTTTTGGTTTTCAGGTCCCCTTGCGGGGGATGGGTAAGGATGGGTGGGCGGGCGGACGCGTGTGGCCGGCTTGGCGCTCGCCGGTTCACATTGCGAAACGTAGTGCATAAATATTTACTGCTATGCAAAAAAATGCAAATATAGTGCTATGACTATTACCGTAGCTGTCACAGGAGCCACCGGGTACGCCGGTGGCGAGATTTTGCGCCTACTGGCTACCCACCCCCACGTTGAGGTAAAAACCGTGGCCGCGCACTCGTCCGCAGGTTCCCGCCTGGGCGATCTCGCCCCCCACCTTCGCGCCTACGCCGACCTGGTCGTTGCCGACACCACCGCCGAGGCCCTGAGCGGGCACGATGTTGTCTTCATGGCCCTGCCCCACGGGGCCAGTGCCGAGGTCGCGGCCCAGCTGCCCGAGAACACCCTGGTCATCGACGCCGGGGCAGATCACCGCCTTGACAGCGCGGACGCCTGGGAAAAGTTCTACGGTTCTGCACACTCCGGCACCTGGCCCTACGGCCTACCCGAACTGCCCACCGCCACCGGCAAACAACGCGATAAACTCGTGGGCACCAAGCGGGTTGCGGTGCCCGGGTGCTACCCCACGGCGTCCATCCTGGCTCTAGCTCCCGGTTTTGCCGCCGGCCTGCTCGAACCCACTGATGTGGTCATCGTTGCCGCTTCAGGTACCTCAGGGGCAGGGAAGAGCCTTAAACCCCACCTGCTTTCAGCCGAAGTTATGGGCGGCATGAGCCCCTACGGGGTCGGCGGCTCCCACCGGCACACCCCCGAAATCGAAGAGAAGCTCACCCACATCGCGGGGGAGCAGGTGCAGATTTCCTTTACACCCACACTGGCCCCCATGCCCCGCGGCATCCTCGCCACCGCAACCGCGCGCGTCCGCCCCGGAGTGACCGAAGCCCAGCTCCGAGAAGCCTGGCAACAGGCCTACGCCGACGAAAAGTTCGTGCACCTGCTCCCCGAAGGGCAGTGGCCCACCACCAAGAGCGTGCAGGGCTCCAACCACGCCGAAATGCAGCTAGCCTTCGACGCACACGCCGGGCGCGTGATTGTCACCAGCGTCATCGACAACCTAGCCAAGGGCACCGCCGGCGGCGCCATCCAATCCATGAACATTGCCCTCGGGCTCCCCGAAAACGCAGGTCTGCTCCAGGAAGGACTCGCACCGTGACCGACACTATCCACCAGATCGAAGGCATCACCACCCAGGGAGTCACCTTCCCCCGCGGCTTCCGCGCCGCGGGCGTCCGCGCCGGAATTAGCGCCATCGAGGGTAAAAAGGACGTCGCTCTGGTCGTCAACGACGGGCCTGTCAAGCACGCTGCCGCCGTCTTCACCAGCAACCGTTTCGCCGCCGCCCCCGTGCTCTGGAGCCAGCAGGTTATCAGCGACGGCCGGGCCGACGCCGTCCTGCTCAACTCCGGCGGCGCTAATGCCTGCACCGGTGCCCCCGGCTTCCAAGACACGCACGCGTCCGCTGAACTCGTTGCTGACCTGCTCGGCGTCTCAGCCGGCGACGTGCTGGTGTGCTCCACCGGCCTCATCGGCGAGCGCCTGCCCATGGACAAGCTCACCGCGGGTGCAAAGGACGCCGCAGCCTCCCTGGGCGTGAGCTCCGGCTCTTCGCTGGCGGCGGCTGAAGCTATCATGACCACCGATACCGTCTCAAAGCAGGCCGCTATCGGCGTGGAAATCGAAGAGGGCGGCTCCTACCTCATCGGCGGTATGGCCAAGGGGGCAGGTATGCTCGCCCCGGGGCTGGCTACCATGCTGGTGGTCATCACCACCGACGCTCTCATCTCACCCGACAACCTCGATACCGCCCTGCGCGAGGCCGTTCGTCTGAGCTTCAACCGGGCCGACTCCGACGGCTGTATGTCCACCAACGACACCGTGATTCTGATGAGCTCCGGCGCCTCCGATATCGAGCCCGACCTGGGCATCTTCACCGAAGCCCTCACCAAAGTCTGCCAGGATCTTGCCCTGCAACTCATCGGGGACGCCGAGGGCGCCAGCCACGACATCCACGTGCGCACCCTGGGCGCCGCCAGCGAAGCGGACGCCGAAGAAGTCTCCCGGGCAGTATCCCGCTCCAACCTCTTCAAAACCGCCATCTTCGGCAACGACCCCAACTGGGGCCGCATCCTCTCCGAAGTCGGCACCACCTCAGCCACCTTCGACCCCGACAAGGTCAACGTCACCATCAACGGCGTGCAGGTCTGCACCGGCGGCGGCATCGGCCAAGACCGCTCCCTCGTTAACCTCGCTGCAGACCGCAAAGTAACCGTCGACATCGACCTGGGCGCAGGCCAGCACGAAGCCACCATCTGGACCAACGACCTCACCCACGACTACGTCCACGAAAACTCCGCCTACTCCAGCTAACCGAAAGATCCCCATGGCAGAGCAAAAAAACGCCCACGCCCGCTTCGACACCGCCCAACAAAAAGCCAAAACCCTCATGGAAGCCCTACCCTGGATCCAACAGTTCCGGGGCAAAATCATGGTCTTCAAATACGGGGGCAACGCCATGATCTCCGAAGAGCTGCGTGCCGCCTTCGCCGAAGACATGGTCTTCTTACGAACCATCGGCATCTGCCCCGTCGTCGTGCACGGCGGCGGCCCCCAAATCACCGCCATGCTCACCAAACTCGGCATCGAAAGCGAGTTCCGCGGCGGCCTGCGCTACACCACCCCCGAAGCCATGGACGTCGTCCGCATGGTACTCACCGGCCAAGTAGCCCGCGAACTCGTCTCCCTCATCAACGCCCACGGCCCCTTCGCCGTCGCCATGAGCGGCGAGGACGGCGGGCTCCTACGCGCCCGCCGCATCGGCACCGTGGTGGACGGCCAAGAAGTCGACCTCGGCCTTGTCGGTGAAGTGGTCGGCGTGAACACCACCGCCATCATGTCCATGATCCAGGCCGGCAAAATCCCCGTCATCTCCTCCGTCGCCCCCGAAATGCACGACCCCGAAAAGTACCCCGAACACAACCACGGGCTTGCCGGGCTCACCGGAGAAATCCTCAACGTCAACGCAGATACCGCCGCCGCAGCCGTCGCCGCCGCCCTCGGAGCCGAAAAACTCGTCGTCCTCACCGACGTCGAAGGCCTCTACGCCAACTGGCCCGACAAAGACTCCCTCATCTCATCCCTCACCGTCAGCGAACTACGCGAGATGCTCCCCAGCCTAGTCTCCGGCATGATCCCCAAAATGAGCGCCTGCCTGCAGGCGGTAGAGCAGGGCGTGCCCAGAGCCTCTATCGTCGATGGCCGCCTGGCCCACTCGCCCCTACTTGAAATCTTTACCGACCGCGGTATCGGCACCCAGCTCACTCCCGACGATGTGGACGACACCCCCTGGCACCACCCGGCCCCTGACTTCCAGGTCAAGCCGGTGACTTATTAGGACTACCCATGACACAAGAAAACCTCCTAGCCGACTACCGGAACGACCTCCTGGGGGTCTTTGGCGACCCCTCCCTGGTGCTGGTCTCTGGGCAGGGCTCACGCGTGGCGGACGCCGACGGGACCACCTACCTTGACCTACTCGGCGGTATCGCCGTCAACGCTCTCGGCCATGCCCACCCCGCCTGGGTAAAAGCCGTCAGCGAGCAGGCCGCAACCCTAGCCCACGTCTCAAACTTCTTCACCACACCCCAACAGATTGCTCTGGCCCACCGCCTGCTGGGCTACCTGGGCACCGAGTCGGGCCGCGTCTTCTTCTGCAACTCCGGCACCGAAGCCAACGAAGCTGCCTATAAACTTGCCCGCCGCCACTGCAACCTCCACGGCAAAGGCACCATCCTAGCTCTGGACCACGGCTTCCACGGGCGCACCATCGGTGCCCTGTCCCTCACCTGGAAACCCGCCTACCGCCAGCCCTTCGAACCCCTCCCCACCGGCATCAAACACATTCCGGCAACCCTCGAAGCCCTGGAAGAAAACCTCACCGATGATGTCGCGGCCCTTATCGTTGAACCCATCCAGGGGGAAGCTGGCGTCCTGCCCCTGCCCGCAGGTTACCTCACCCGCGCCCGCGAACTCACCCGTGCTCGCGGTGCCCTGCTCATCGTGGACGAAGTCCAAACCGGCATGGGTCGTACCGGCCGCTGGTACGAACACTCCCGTGAACTAACCGGCGACAACCTGCCCGACGCCATCACCCTCGCCAAGGGGCTGGGTGGAGGCTTCCCCATTGGCGCCATGATCGTGGTCGGCGACGACAATGTCCGCACCCTCGAAGCAGGCATGCACGGCACAACCTTCGGCGGCAACCCCCTGGCCACCGCAGCAGCCACCGCAACCCTCGAAACCATCGAAGCTGAGCACCTCCTCGACTCCGCCGCCCAACGCGGCTCAACCTTCAGGGCCGCTATCGAAGAAGTAGACGGCGTGGCAGAAACCAGGGGAGCGGGCCTGCTTATCGGCATCGTCCTCACCGACGACACTACCGACTCTGGCGCGCCCCTGGCACCAGCCTTCGTGACCGCCGCCCGGGCAGCCGGCTTCATCGTCAACGCCCCGGACACCCGCACCGTCCGTATCGCCCCCGCCCTCACCATCACCGACGCAGAACTAGCAGAGTTCACCGCTGCCTTCCCCGTGGTTCTGGCTGAGGCGCGACAGCAGTAGATGCACGCTGCGGACGCCCTGTACCTCTATCCATCTATTCACATACTGCATAACTATCAGTAACTATGCATATAATGAAAGGTCAGCTGAAACGCTGCCCCTACCCCTAGGAGAAAACCGTGGTCCGCCACTTCCTCAAAGACACCGACCTCACCCCCGCCGAGCAGGCGCAGGTGCTCGATTTGGCTGCCTCCATGAAGGCGGACCGCTACGGCTACAAGCCCCTGGCTGGTCCCCAGACCGCAGCCGTCATCTTTGATAAAACCTCGACCCGCACCCGCTTCTCCTTCCACGCAGGTATCGCAGAACTCGGCGGCAACCCCCTGATCGTCAACCCCGGCGAAGCCCAGCTTGGACATAAGGAAACCATCTCAGATACCGCCAAGGTCATCTCCCGTATGGTCTCCACTATCGTCTGGCGCACCTACGCCCAGGCGGGGCTCGAAGAGATGGCTGAGCACTCCCGCGTGCCCGTCATTAACGCCCTCTCCGATGACTACCACCCCTGCCAGATTCTCGCCGACCTGCTCACCATCCGCGAGCACAAGGGCAAGCTGGCCGGCCTCACCATGGTTTACCTGGGCGATGCCGCCAATAACATGGCTAACTCCTACCTGCTCGGTGGCGCCACCGCGGGCATGCACGTTCGTATCGCTGGCCCCGAGGGTTACCTTCCCGCCGACTCCATCGTCGCAGAAGCCCAGCAGCGAGCAGCCGAAACGGGCGGCTCAATCCTGGTCACCACCGACCCCGACCAGGCCCTGGCCGGCGCTGACGTCGTCATCACCGACACCTGGGTCTCCATGGGCCAAGAGGACGAAAAGGAAGCCCGCGCCCAAGTATTCAAGCCCTACACCGTCAACACCGAGGCTATGAATAGGGCTGATTCCAACGCTATCTTCCTCCACTGCCTTCCCGCCTACCGCGGCTACGAAGTCACCGCCGATGTCATCGACGGGCCCGCCTCCGTCGTCTTCGACGAAGCAGAAAACCGCCTCCACGCCCAAAAAGCCCTCATGGCCTTCCTGCTCGCCGAGTCCAACCTAGCCACCGACGTCCGCACAGCCCTTAGCTAAACCGACCAGAAAAAGAGAAGAAACAATGGCGATTCCCTCCACCAAAACCGCGCGGCAAGCCCGCATCATCGAGGTGCTCCAAACCCACCGCGTGCGCTCGCAGGCCGAACTAGCCCAGCTGCTCACCGACGACGGGCTCAAAGTCACCCAGGCGACCCTCTCCCGTGACCTGGTGGAAATCGGGGCCGAGCGCGTGCGCGACGAAAAGTCGGGGCTGATCTACGCCGTGCCTAACCACCCCGTCCGTCGTAGTACCCAGGAAGGCCCCGATGCCCGCCTTGTTTCCCTCTTCAAAGAACTGCTCGTGACCGCCGAGGCCTCAGCCAACCTGGTCATCCTGCGTACCCCGCCGGGAGCCGCCCAGTTCCTCGCTTCAGCTATTGACCAGGCAGGGCTAGAGCCCCTGCTGGGATCCATCGCGGGCGACGACACCGTCATGGTCATTACCCGCGACCCCAACGGCGGTGAAAAGGTCGCTTCCCTCTTCCTGGAGTGGGCGGCCTAACCCCGCTGGGCAGGCACCGCACACCACAGTTAAGCCCCGGTCTTCATCGTCGAAGACCGGGGCTGAATTAACGGGGTGGGCGTAGGTAAACCCGGTAGTGATACCGGTCTAACCCATTACCCCTCAAAAAGTTTCTTTATCTCGTCAAGGTCGAAGAACTCTGCCACATCAGCGGGAGTTTGCGACCCCAGGGTTTCGTCGGCGCCAGCATCGAGAAGCATGCGGGCAATCGGAAGGTTGTTACGGAAAGTAGCGCAGACAAGGGCGGTCTGGCCCCGCTCATTGAGACGGTCAAGGTCGGCCCCCTCATTGATCAGGAGCTGAACCATGTCAGCGTGTTCGTGATAAGCGGCCAAAATGAGCAGGGTATCGCCCTTGGCGTTGGTGAGGTCAACAGGTACGCCCTGGTCAAACAGCGATTTGAGGGCTACCGGCTTGTTGTCACGTGCCAGGTCGAACACCGAGTTAAGGAAGTCGATGTCCTGCTCGGTCAGGCTATGGTTCACATCTGTCATACTTTCACTTTCTCAAAAAGTGAGGCACGTTAGCAACCCTGTCTAGACCACCCTACAGCTCATGCCCGCCTTATTTATAACTTTTGTTCAGAAGTTTTGAGGTAGAAGGTGTGAAAGAATGGGCAGGGCTAGCTAGGCTCGAAGAAAGGCAGACCTGTGGATACCAAAGACGCTGACCAGACTCTCGTCGCATCGCCTCAGCACAATATTGCAGCCCTACTTTCGGAGCGGGCAGATGATGATTCCCTAGCCTTAACCTGGGCGGGTGGAACCTTTACCTACCGTCAGCTGAACCTGCTGACGGCTTCTGCTCGTGAATGGCTCCTTCATCGCGGTGTTGAGACCGGCGACCGGGTTGCGCTGGCGCTACCCAACGTACCGGCTATGGTGGGCCTTTACTACGGTGCCTTGTCGCTGGGAGCGATTGTGGTGCCCATGCACCCGCTCCTATCAGCCCGCGAAGCGGCTTATCAGGTTCAGGACGCCGGTGCGCGGCTTTTGGTGGCAGCGGCTGGGACCCGGGTTGGGCAGGAACTAGACCAGGTATCTGCTGAGGTAGGAGCTTCGCTGCGCATCGAGTCTATAGCGCCCGAGGAAACCTTCGAGGTAGATACTCCCACCTTGGGCTCTTGGGCTCCGCAGGCGGTCGCCGGGGATGACCCTGCTGTTATCCTCTACACCTCAGGTACAACAGGTGCTCCTAAGGGCGCTACCTTGACCCATACCAATATGCTGTCGAACGCTAGAACCTGCGTTGACGTTTTTGGCTTCACCGCAGACGACGTTATCTTCGGTGGCCTCCCTCTGTTCCATGCCTTTGGGCAGACCGTATCGATGAATGCGGTACTCGCAGCGGGCGCCGCCATTGCCCTGCTCCCGCGCTTCACCCCGGGTGGGGCAGCCCAGCTGTGCGCCACTGTCGGAGTTACGGTGTTTGCTGCAGTTCCCACCATGTACAGTGCCCTGGCTACCTATCTGGGCACCGACCCTGCTTTGACCGACCAGCTGCGGGGGTGTATCCGCTTCGGCATATCGGGCGGGGCTGCCCTGCCCGCCTCCGTCCACGCTGATATTGAGCGTCTGGTGGCCTTCCCCATCTACGAGGGGTACGGGCTGAGCGAAACTGCACCCGTTGTGTCCTTCAACCGGGCTGAATACGGCCTGGTCATTGGTTCTGTCGGCAGGGCCCTACCCGGGGTAGACGTGAAAGTGGTCGATAGGCAGGGCCAGTCGCTGGCTACCGGTGAAGCTGGCGAACTGTGGGTGGCTGGGCCCAACGTCATGGCCGGGTACTGGGGCCGCCCCGAAGCGAGCACCGAGGTGCTCAAAGGCCGCTGGTTTGCCACCGGTGATGTGGCCCGGTTCGATGAGGCGGGAAATATCTTTATCGTTGACCGCCTCAAAGACATGATCTTGCGTAACGGCAACAGCGTCTACCCGCGGGAAATTGAGGACGTCCTCTACACCCACCCCGCTGTCCAGCTGGCAGCCGTGGTGGGGCAGCCCTCTGAGACCGTGGGCGAAGAAATTGTGGCGGTAGTGGTGCCGCGCGAACCCCTGGACGCTTCGCAGCAGGCTGAGCTGACCGCGTCCCTCGATCAGCTGGCCCGCCGGGAACTTGCCGCCTACAAGTACCCGCGTCGCTATGTTTTCAAAGAGGAGCTGCCGCTGGGGCCCACCGGCAAAATCTTGAAGCGGGTACTGGCAGAGGCCCTCACCCAGGAAGCCTAGGGGAGAGCCTCTACCGTTCACCCGTTAGGTTAGGCGGCGGCCAGCTGCGCCCGGCGGGACTGCATGGACGCCGAGAGCGAAGCACCCAGCAGAATCATGCGGAAGGTGCGCTCTGCCGAGTCGGTCAGCAGCTCTTCACCGTTGACCAGGGCATCTTCAAGGTCCATGGGCAGGGGGATAATCGAGGCGAAAGCGTCGATGCCGGCATCGTGCACGCGGTAGGCCTTCTTACCGATAGAGCCAGCCAGCGCGAGTACCGGGGCGCCCGAACCCTGGGCGCGGGCGGCGATTTCTGCAGGAACCTTGCCCTTGGGGGTCTGGAAGTCGATAGCGCCTTCTGCGGTAACGACCAGGTCAGCGTGGCGGATTTCTTCATCAAGGTTGATGCCGGCCAGGCCGGAGTCGATGAGGGCCTCAAAGCGCGGGGTAAGCTCAGCACCGATGAAAGCCAGCCCTGCCCCCAGACCGCCGGAAGCGCCGGTGCCTGCGCCGGTGTGGAAGTCCATGTGCAGCTTGCCGTCGGTCATGGCCTCGTAGGTCTCTTCCAGCAGGTTGGCCCAGTGGGTTAAGGCCGCATCCAGCTGTTCAACCTGCTCGGGGGTTGCCCCCTTCTGGGGGCCAAAGACGCGGGCAACGCCCTTGGGGCCGGTCAGGATGTTGTGCTGGTTGAGAGCCAGGACGATGCGTACCTGGGAAAGGCGGGGGTGTAGACCGGAGTAGTCGATGGACGCAGCCTCGGTCAGGTGGGCGCCGCCCAGGGGGATTTCTTCTCCGGCCTCGTTGAGAATACGGGCACCCAGTGCTGAGAGGGCACCGGCACCGCCGTCTGAGGTGCCTGAGTCGCCGCAGCCTACCAGTACGGTGTGTACGTCTTCGTTATCGAGTGCCGCAGCAATGAGCTGCCCCACTCCGTAGGTGGTGGTTTCAGCGGGGTTACGCAGATCCTTAGGTACCAGGGAGAGCCCTGCGGCCGCTGCCATTTCAACGACCGCGACGCCGTCCTGAGCTCCGCCGAGCAGGGCGTAGTGGGAACGAACCTGCTGGCCTACCGGGCCGGTGACCTTGGTGTGTACGAGCTTGCCGCCGGTGGAGCCAGCCAGCATCTTTGCGGTGCCTTCGCCGCCGTCGGGAATCGGCATGGTCACGGTGTTGACGCCGGGAATGACGCGGCGGATACCGGAAGCAATGGCGTCCGCTACAACATCAGCTTCGAGAGAGCCCTTGAAACCGGAAGGGGCGATTAGAATACGCTGGGGAATGGACATGGTCATGGTGTTTCTCCTTGTAAAGGTGTGGTGATTTAGAGGTAGAGCGGCAGACCCAGGGCCGGCCAGATGAAGAAGGCGAAGCCGGCAATGAGCGCTGCGTGGAGCGGTGCCAGCCAGGCCGAAAGCTTGAGAAGGTCGGACGGGGTGTAGGTGGGGCGGCCGTCAATGGTGGCAAAGAGGGCTACCGGCTTAGCGCTGGAAGTTAGCGTGTGGCAGAAGCCTGCGGCTGCGGTTGAGATAAAGGCGGCTGCTACCGGGTTGACCCCCAGGGGGATGGCGGCGGTGATAATCAGGGGGACGAGCACAGCCGAACGGGCAGAGCGGGACTGAATCACCAGGTGAGCCACCGTTGAGAGGGCAATGACGAGAAGTACAAAGGCCGCTGCGCCGCTGCGTCCTAGCCCCGAAACCGGGGCGAAGATTGACTCTGCCAGCCAGGTCGCTGCCCCCGATTCCGAGAGAGCGGTACCAATGGCCAGGGTTGTGGCCATGAAGATGAGCATGGGCCAGGGAGCCTTTTTGAGAGCAGCAGCCAGCTTGACCGAACCGAAACGGGGAGCGCTGGCAGCCAGCGCGCCGAGCACGGCCACAATTACCGGGTCTACCCCGTGAAAGGACTCTGTGCACCAGAGCAGAATTGCAATGCCGAGTACCAGGGCTATGTTTTTCTCTGCCTGGGTGAGGGAGCCTCGTACAGGAGTGCTGCCTTCGGTTTCAAAGTCTGCCAGGTCGATATGGAGTTTTGCCGGGGCGTCATCGCGGGTGGGGAAGAGGATGAAGACCAGCTCGGTGACCAGGAGTGAGGCAAGCAGGCCTAGACCCGAGCCCAGAATGATCCATTCGAGGAAGCCGATGGTTTCTAGCCCGTAGGCCACCAGGATTTCGGCGGTGACCAGGTGGGCACCTGCACCGATAAACGAGGCAACCGCTGAGACCAGGATGGTGGAGGGCGCTAGGATTCCCAGGGCCTTGACCAGCTTGGGGCGGTCGGGCATAGCTTCTGCCATGGCCAGGTAGATGGGCAGGGCGAGGGCTGCTCGGCCTGAAGGTGAGGGGACTAGGTAGACGGTCAGAAAGAGGGCTAGGTTGTAGAGGTGGGCGAGCTGGCGCGGGGTGCGGGCCAGGGCTACAAGTCGGGCGGTGAGACGGCGGGTGAGACCTGAGGCGGTCAGAGCCTGGGCCATCACCACAGCTGCCACCAGCAACCAGACAGCCGAAGTGCCCAGTGAAGCGGTGAACTGGTCGGTGCTGATAATGCCGGTCAGCACCAGAGCTACCGCAGCTGCGAGTGAGACGTAGGTGTCTGACAGCGGACTGAACACCCAGGCCCAGATTGCCAGGATGAAGATGGCAAGGGTGAGGGCGCCCTCAAGGGAGAGCTCGGTGGAGGTCATCCCGGTGACGGTAGTAGCACCGATGAGGAGCACCGCAACGAAGAACGAGATGAGTAGCTTACCGGTGATAAAACTGGGCTTGACGATGGTCAGCGGCGCGGTATCTACTGCCGGTTCGTGGGCAGGTGCATTGGTTGATGAATATAGAAGTTTCATACGAATCGGTACCCTGCCCCTCGGACGGTGGCGATATAGTCATCACCAATTTTTTTGCGGAGTGCGCGAATGTAGACGTCGACGATGTTGGAGTTAGGGTCAAAGTCCATGCCCCACACCTGGCCCAGGAGCTGCTCGCGCGAGAGCACCTGGTTCTTGTGCCTCATAAAGGTCTCGAGCAGGGCGAATTCACGGCTGGTGAGTTCAGCGATAGTGCCGTTGACGGTGACCTGGCGGGTCAGCACGTTGAGCTCAAGGTTGCGGTGGGCCAGGGTGGACGCGCTGCTTTCTTCGCGGTTGGTGTCGAGCAAGCGCAGACGGATGCGGGCTAAGAGCTCAGCGAACTGGAAGGGCTTGGTCATGTAGTCGTTGGCGCCGTTCTCAAGGCCTTCGAGGGTATCTGAGACAGAGTCGCGGGCGGTCAACATAATGATGGGGGTGGTGATGCCTTCGGCCCGCAAGGACTTCATGATGGTAAAACCGTCCATACCGGGAAGCCCTACATCGAGAATGATCAGGTCGAAGTCACTGACCTTGGCCAGGGCGTAGGCTGAGCGGCCTTCGTCGATCAGGGTTGAGGTGTAGCCGGCTGACTTGAGGCCCTTGACGATGAAGGACGAGATACGCGGGTCATCTTCAACGATCAGGATATGGCTCATAGCGGTGCTTCTTTCTGATGGTACGGTCTGGTGTAAACGTTTTATTTGGTCCAGCTGGGGTAGCGCACGCTGGAGACGCTATCTGCTAGGGCATCGGTGTCGTCCTTACCGCTATCCGCTGCGGCAGCTGCTGGCAGGGTGATGCCGAAGATAGCGCCGATACCGTCGTCCGGCTGGGCAATCCAGACGGAGCCTTCGTGGGCTTCTGCGATGGAGCGGACGATGGCCAACCCCAGCCCGGCACCCACGGAGTGCTTTTTAGCGGTGGCAGGGTTTTTGGCGTTATTGCGCTTGAATCGTTCGAAGAGGGTTGCGGCGTCTTCTTCGCTGACGCCGGGGCCCTGATCTCGTACCCAGAGCTTGAGCTCGCGGTGGGAACCTGCTCCCTCAAAGGCTGAGCCGATAGAGATGGTGGTTCCTTCGGGGGAGTACTGGGCTGCGTTGGCGCAGAGCTGGACGAGAGCCTGGGTGATGCGCTGTTCATCCAGGTCAACTTCACCTTCTGCGATGTCGGCCATCATCCAGCGGTGGTCGGTAAAGGCCTGTACCTTCGAGTCGAGGGTAATCATCAGGTCGGCGACGTCTACCGGGTGCGGTGAGACAAAGTCAGGACGCTCGGACTTGGCGAGGGTGAGCAGGTCAGCGACGATACGACCCATGCGTTCTAGCTCATCGTCGACCAGCTGCAGGGTTTGGTCCTGTTCTTCGGTGCGGTCCATGAGCTCAAGGTGACCACGCACGATGGTGATGGGGGTACGCAGCTCGTGGCTGACGTCGTCCATAAACTGGCGTTCAATCATGGCTGACTCCTCCAATCTGTCGAGCATCTGGTTAAAGGTGCGGCCCATGGCGGCCACGTCGTCATCGCCTTTGACGGCGACTCGACCTGAAAAGTTTTTATCGTTGATGGCTTGGGCTACGGTGCGAAGGCTGCGGATGGGCTTGGTGATGCGGCCTGCGACCAGCCAGGCAATGACCAGGGTGGCTACCAGTCCGCCGAGGCCTACCCAGATCATGGTGACGATGGTGTGCTGTACAGCATCGAGCTCAGGCTGGATATATTCCACAACGATCAGGTGCCCGGTTTGGGTCCCAGCATCGGTGTTGAGACTGACGTGAACTTTGCCCCAGTGCACCGGGCCTGCCGGGGTCTGCTCAATCCCCGACGTCCGCTCATACCCTGTGATGAGGGCTAGTAGGTCTTGGTCCTGGTGGAGCCTGTAGCCGGTTGCTTCGGCGTAGTCCTGTTGCTCTTCGATAAAGATGACCTGGTTGCCGGTCACACCGATCAGCTGTTCTGAGTAGCCGGTGAACTGGCGGGACACAAAGGCTGTGAGCATCTGGTCCAGGTCTTCAAAGGGGGCAGCGGTGGTGGGGTCTACCCCGAGTTCAGCGAAGGTGCGGAATTCTGAGATTTCGCTTTCGGTGCTTGCAACAGCATTTGTGCCTACTTCGCTGATGAGGATCTCCCGAACCGTGAAGATGAGACCGGTGATGATGAAGGCAGTCACCAAAACCATCCAGGCTACGATGCGAAGCCGTACTGAGCCTGTGCGTTGGTCCTTAGTGCGGGTTGCACGGTCGGTGCGGAGCTTGGATCGCAGCTTGGTGAGAGGGCTAGTCATCGTCGCCATCGTCATCGACCTCGTAGTCATCATCAAAGTCGTCATCGTCGGCAGGCGCTGGGGCAGGTGCCGGTGCCTGCTCAACCACGACGGGAGCCGGAGCGGGTGCCGGTGCTTGCTCGACAACAACGGGTGCCTGTTCTACCACGACGGGTGCCGGGGCTTCAATGACAACTGGTGCCTGCTCAACCTCTGCAGGAGCCTCTTCTACAACGGGCGCTTCAGCCGGAGTTGACTCTTCAGTTGCCTGTTCCGCAGTGGGCTCAGGGCTGGGGCTCTCGCTTGTCGCTGACGGCGAGGGGCTAGCAGAGGCGGACGCTGACGAGCTGGGGGAGGTAGTGCGGTCGAGGACGATGGGGTCTACCTCATCGCCGAGCTGGCCTCGAAAGCTCATCAGCAGAGCGAGAGCGGCGACCATTCCAACAGCTGCTAGAAGCAGGATTCCGAACATGTATTTCTTGAGCATGTTTCTAGTGTGTCAGTCATCTTTAAAAGTTCTGTGAGTATTCCATTAAGGTTTTTTCATTTTGGGGTGCGCGTTTCTCTTGCCGGTTTTGTAACGGCGCGCGATGATAGTAGCGCGTATCACTGGCCGATACGTTTTGCATAATTATGTCTGAGTGTGCATAATTATTTATAGAACCTGCGGGGACCTCCCGCCCCTGAACGTAATATCTCAAGGAGCACCATGAAAGAGCGCATCGTCCTGGCCTACTCAGGCGGTCTAGATACCTCAGTTGCCATCGGCTGGATTGGCGAAGCAACCGGCGCAGAAGTTATTGCCGTTGCCGTTGACGTAGGGCAGGGCGGCGAGGACCTCGAGACCATCCGCCAGCGCGCCCTCGACTGCGGTGCCGTTGAAGCCTACGTGGCAGATGCCCGCGATGAATTCGCCAACGAGTACTGCATGCCCGCTCTCAAGGCCAACGCCCTCTACATGGACGCCTACCCCCTGGTATCGGCTGTGTCCCGCCCCGTCATCACCAAGCACCTGGTAGCAGCAGCCAAGCAGTTCGGCGCCACCACCGTTGCCCACGGCTGCACCGGCAAGGGCAACGACCAGGTCCGCTTTGAGGTTGGCATCCAGACCCTGGGCCCCGAGCTCAAGTGCATCGCCCCCGTGCGTGACCTGGCCCTGACCCGCGAGAAGGCCATCGACTACGCAGAAAAGAACAACCTGCCGATCGTCACCACCAAGAAGAACCCCTTCTCCATCGACCAGAACGTCTGGGGCCGCGCTGTTGAGACCGGCTTCCTTGAAGACATCTGGAATGCCCCCACCAAGGACGTCTACGACTACACCGACGACCCCACCTTCGCTCCCACCCCCGACACCGTCGTCATCTCCTTCAAGGAAGGCGTCCCTGTTGCTATCGACGGCCAGGCAGTTACCCCGCTTGAAGCTATCGAGATTATGAACCGCCGCGCAGGTGCCCAGGGTATCGGCCGCATCGATATCGTTGAAGACCGCTTGGTCGGCATTAAGTCCCGCGAAATCTACGAGGCCCCCGGCGCAATGGCTCTCATGGCTGCCCACAAGGAACTCGAAAACGTCACCATCGAGCGCGAGCAGGCCCGCTTCAAGAAGATTGTCGGCCAGCGCTGGACCGAACTGGTCTACGACGGCCAGTGGTTCTCACCGCTGAAGAAGTCCCTGGACGCCTTCATCAACGACACCCAGAAGATGGTCAACGGCGATATCCGCATGGACCTGCACGGCGGCCGCGCCGTTGTTACCGGCCGTAAGTCAGAGACCTCCCTCTACGACTTCAACCTGGCCACCTACGATGAGGGCGACACCTTCGATCAGTCCATGGCCCGCGGCTTCATTGAGCTGTTCGGCATGTCCTCCAAGGTCGCTTCAGCCCGCGACCAGCGCCTGGGCCTCTAAAACTAGCCCCGCTTCAGCCGCCCAACCCCGCGCGTCCTTACCCCACGAGAAGGTAAGGACGCCGGCGGGCGGCTTTGCCGTACCCCGCACGATTTTCCCAACCCCGCAAAGGTAACAACATGTCAGCTGAAAAGCACGGTACCAACGACGGCGCCCTCTGGGGCGGCCGCTTCGCAGGTGGCCCCTCTGAGGCTCTTGCCGCCCTGTCGAAGTCAACCCAGTTCGACTGGCGTCTAGCGCCCTACGATATTGCAGGCTCCCGTGCCCACGCCCGTGTGCTGGCTAAGGCCGGTCTGCTGACCAACGATGAGCTGACCGGCATGATTGCAGCCCTCGACCAGCTTGAAGCCGACGTCCGTTCTGGCGCCTACACCCCGGCGGAGTCGGACGAGGACGTCCACGGCTCCCTCGAAAAGGGCCTCATCGAACGTGCCGGTGCTGACCTGGGCGGTAAGCTGCGCGCTGGCCGTTCCCGCAATGACCAGATTGCCACCTTAGGCCGAATGTACCTACGTGACCACGCCTCCATCATTGCTCAGGGCGTCATGGATACCATCGATGCCCTCATCGCCCAGTCCGAGGCCCACCCTTACGCCCCCATGCCCGGCCGCACCCACCTGCAGCACGCCCAGCCCGTCCTGCTCTCCCACCAGCTCCTGGCCCACGCCTGGGCTCTTGCCCGCGATCTGGATCGCCTGATTGACTGGGACAAGCGCGCCGCTGTCTCCCCCTACGGCTCCGGGGCGCTCGCGGGCTCTTCACTGGGGCTAGACCCCGAAGCTGTAGCCGCTGACCTGGGCTTCAACTCTGCAACCCACAACTCTATCGACGGCACCGCCTCTCGCGATGTCTACGCCGAGTTCGCCTGGATTGCCGCCATGATCTCGGTAGACCTCTCCCGCATCTCTGAAGAGGTTATTCTCTGGGCAACCAAAGAATTCTCCTTCGTAACCCTGCATGACTCCTTCTCCACCGGCTCATCGATTATGCCGCAGAAGAAGAACCCCGATATCGCTGAGCTTGCCCGCGGTAAGGCCGGCCGCCTGATCGGTGACCTCACCGGCCTGCTTGCAACCCTGAAGGCCCTGCCCCTGGCCTACAACCGCGACCTGCAGGAAGATAAGGAACCGGTCTTTGATGCCATCGACCAGCTTGAAGTTCTGTTGCCCGCTGTCTCCGGCATGATTGCCACCCTCACCTTCAACACCGACCGTCTGGCTGAGCTGGCTCCCCAGGGCTTTGCCCTGGCGACGGACGTTGCCGAGTGGCTGGTGCGCGAGGGCGTGCCCTTCCGCGTGGCCCACGAGCTGGCCGGTGAAGCTGTGCGCGTCTGCGAAGAAAAGGACTGCGAGCTGTGGGATCTGACCGACGAGGATTACCTGGCGATCTCACCTGCCCTGCACGCGGGCGTCCGCGAAGTGCTCACCGTTGAGGGGTCTTTGAACTCCCGCAGCGCCCAGGGCGGCACCGCCCCGTCCGCTGTGGCTGCCCAGCTGGAAGCGCTCAAGAGTGAGCTAGAACCTGCGCGTGCTTTCGCGGCCCGCCCCCAGGTCATCAGCTAGGCTAAAAGCATGATTAAGCCCGTTGATTCTTCCCTGCCCCTTGAGGAGCAGATTCCCGCTGCCTGCGCGCAGATTCAGGACTACCCCAAGGAAGGCATCCTCTTCTACGACGTAACTACCCTGTTTGCTAACCCGCAGGTCTTCCGGGCGTCGATGGAAGAGCTCGCCCAGCGTTTTGAGGGTCAGTTCGATATCGTAGCTGGCGTTGAGGCGCGCGGCTTTCTGATGGCTTCGGCTATCGCCTACATTGCCGGTACCGGCGTCATGACCGTGCGTAAGGCTGGTAAGCTGCCTCGCGATACCTACATGAAGGAATACTCCCTCGAATACGGTCAGGCCGCGATTGAGATTCACAAGGACGACATCCCGGCAGGTTCCCGCGTGCTGATTGTGGATGACCTTCTGGCTACCGGCGGCACCCTTGAGGCAGCCACCCACCTGATGGAAATGGCTGACCTGAAGGTCGCCGGCATCGGCGTGCTCCTGGAGCTTGAGGGCCTGGGCGGACGCGAGATCCTGGCTGGCCACCGCCTGGAGGCTCTGTCTCTGGTCGCGGAATAGAGACTGTCCCGCTCATAGTGCCCCGGTTTTTGTGCATGTACCCCGGTTTTTACCTGGGGTGAATGCACGAAAACCGGGGTTTTTAGATGATTCCGTAAACTTAATTCTAAAGACCTATTTACCTTGTCGTGGCTGGCAGCCATTGAGGCTTATTCAAAAGTAGACACGCACCCCACACCCACCAACTAGACAACGGCCCCACCCGCGGCAAAAATATGAG